>JAFQJY010000089.1 GCA_017414845.1 Alphaproteobacteria bacterium
AACGGCGGCGATTCCTCCTAAAATCGTTGTAACGAGTGCTGTTTTTTGTGCTTTCTGAATATGCTCATATAAACTGGCCGTGTGTCCGCCGACAAGATGTCCCGTTTCATGTGCCAAGACCCCGAGAAATTCATCACTGTTTTCAGCCTGTTCTATCAGCCCTGTGTGAATATAAACCGTTCCTCCGCCGGCAACAAAAGCATTAAGCGAAGCGTCGTTGATAAGAACAACCTGCGCATTTTCCGTATCTAAACCCGCTACGGAAAACAAGGCTTTTACATTTTTAAGTGCGTATTCTTCAATTTCCGTATCCCGAATTAAAGATAAAGGCTTGCAAAAAGCATCTTTTTGTGTCATAAAGAAAAAGAAGGTGAAAATGATGAATAAAAAACGTATACGCATAAACTCTCCTTGTTTTTCCCATTGTAAAGCGTTCAAAGGGAAAGGTCAATTTTTAATTGCCTGCATTGGACTTTTTCTTTTAGCCTCTTGTAGCGGTCAGGCTGTTATTCAAGAAAAAAAAGAACCGATTTCCTATGTCGGCGCTGTTTTACCGGAAATCAAGTCCAGTGGTGAAAAAATCTTAAAAAACGGTGGGAATGCCGTTGATGCCGTTGCAGGTATGCTCATGACACAAGCCGTTCATCTGCCGTCTCGGGCCGGTCTTGGCGCCGGTGGTGTTTGTCAGGTGTTTTCTCCGTCGGAAAAGAAAGTAAAAACACTCAATTTCCTTCCTGCCCCCATGGGCGAAGGAATCGGCGTTCCTGCATTAGCCAGAGGTATTTTTTCACTTCAAAACAACTATGGTATTTATCGGTGGGCAGATATCTTATCTGATGCCCAAAAATCAGCACAAAACGGCATAACCGTTTCTGAACTGCTTGCCGAAGACACCCGAAAAATTGCTTTTTTAGAGTTGGAAGAAGGCGCTGTTTTGAAACAGGAAAAACTGGCACAAACCCTCAAAAAAATGATGACCTCCGGAAGTGGTATTTTGTACAAAGGGGATTATGCCGATAAGATAACAAAAAACAGAAATGTTGACACAACGACCCTCTCCGGTTTCAAAGCGAAATGGAGTGATTCTATTGAAGTATCGTCAAAAATGGGAAACACTTATTTTCCCAATCTTGCTGTTTTCGGATCCAATGCTTATACCATTTGGGAAGATTTATCTTCTGACAGCGAAACAAAACGACAAAGGGCTTTTACGGAACTTAAAAACATAGATGAGAAAACCGTTTATTTAGGAGAAAGCGTTTACGGTGCCTCTGTAATGGCAACGGACACCGATGGTTTAACGGTTATTTGTTCCGTTACAAACGGTAACCTTTTCGGGACGGGAAAAGAAGTCGGATCTCTCGGTTTTTATCTTGCAGAACCGTTGGATGAAACAAAGATGAGCGCAACGCTTGTCAATTTAATACAAACTGACACAAAAAAAGAAGAACCTGTTTCTATGCTTTCTGCTGTCGGAGATTATGTAGTCAGAGACGCCGTTCTTCTTAGCCGTGAAAATATCCTGAACGGGAAAACGGTGCGTCAAAGTATCGCTTCTGCGCAGAAACAACTCCCTGATGACAGAAGACAGGTTTTAAATCAATCTCCTGTTCTTTCCTGTTTTGGCGGAACAATTTCTTATGCCGGAAACTGCCGACATAATGATATTGTCACCCCGTTTAAAAAGGAGGTCAAATGAAATCCTTTTTGAAAAAAAACGCCGTTATAGAAACAATTGCAGGTCTCGTTGTTCTGATTTGTTTTGTTTCCCTTTTCAGTTTTGTTTATAGCCGTAAACAAATCAAACCTGAGGCTACAAACTTTCAACTTTATGCCCATTTCAACAAAGTTGACGGCATTAAAGAAGGCGCTGTTGTCCAACTGAGCGGTATTCCTGTCGGCTATGTAACTGACATGGTTCTTGATCCGTTTTATGGCGTTATTTTAACCCTTTCCTTTAATAAACCGATGGAACTTCCGACAGATACGGCTGCCATTATTGAAACAAACGGCCTTGTCGGCGCCAAGTTTATTGAACTGGTCCCCGGTGGAGAAGAAGATGTTCTTAAACACGGCAGTACAATCGGATATACACAAGACGTTCTTTTAATTGATGATTTACTCAATCATGTTTTAGAGTTTATGCGTAAGCGCAAAGGAGAACTTCCCAACAGAATTGCAGAAGGAGTAGAAAAATGAAAAAAAATCCGGTAGAAGGTGTTCTTGGCTTTTTAGTTTTAATTTTTTGCTGTTTGTTTTTGTACACAGCATTTGACCGAATAGATTTAGGAAAAGCAGACGGTTATTTATTACACGCCTCATTTAATAAAATCGGTGGATTGGAAATGGGCGCAGACGTTCGTATCAACGGCATTAAAGTCGGTTCGGTCACTCGTATTCACCTCAACCCGCAAACATTTATGGCAGAGGTTGAAATGACGATTAAAGAGGGTATTTATCTGCCCGAAGACTCAACGATTGCCGTTGCTGATTCGGGGATGCTCGGCACAAAGTATATTCGTGTAGACCCGGGGAAACAAAAAAGAACGATTGAACATAACGGTGTTGTTAAAAACACAAAAGATTACCGTTCGTTAGAAGAAAATGTCAGTGAATTTATTTTCCTGTCAACGAAAGAGGATAAAAAGTGATAAAAAAAATCGGATTATGTTTAAGCGGACTTTTATTATCGGCTCCGGCATTTGCCTCTGACATTCCGATGAACACGGCGCTTCTCAGAGGTCTTGATAAAGTCACCGGACGAATACAAACCTTTTCTGTCCCGGTCGGAGAAACAACCCGTTTCGGGAAAACATTTGTTACGGTAGAAAAATGCCTGAAAAAGCCACCGGAAGAATCGCCGGAAGACAGCGTTTTTCTGCATATCTTTGAAAAAACACTTCAAGGCGAAAATATATCTCTGTTTAACGGATGGATGTTTTCTTCTAATCCGGCGCTTTCCTGTATGGAACATCCTGTTTATGACATTTGGATTATTGAATGTTTGGACGAAGAAGCAAAACCAAATCTTCCGACCGAACCCGTTCCTTTCAAAGCAATGGAAGATGAAGATTTCTAAATCGGGAAACGTAAAAGAACACGAAGTCCGTTCATGGGACTGTCGGAAAGTATTATTTCTCCACCGTGAGAAAGGACAATATCTTTTGTAATGGCAAGTCCTAAACCGACACCGCCTGTTTTTGTATTTCTGGATTTATCCAAACGATAAAACGCCTTAAAAACTTCTGCTCTTTTATCTTCGGGAATCCCGGGACCGTCATCATCTATGGTGATTTCAAGAAAGTTTTCACGAACCCCCATATTGACATACGCATTTGTCGCATAACGATGCGCATTTGTCAGAATATTCGTAATTGCCCGACAAAAATCGTTCGGACGTAACACCATTTGCTGAGTTTGTTCTATATGAAGGTCTATGGAATGTCCGCTACGAACCAACTTTTCTACTAAATCCGTCAACAGTAAAGATACCTCTGTTAAAGAAGACGGCTCTTTTCCCTCACCTCGTGCAAAAGCCAAATAGCCCTCAAGCATTCGTTCCATTTCAGCAATATCTTCAAGCAAATCTTTTATGCCGTCATCTTCGCCCATCATGGAAAGTTGTAGTTTCATCCGTGTCAAAGGCGTTCTTAAATCATGAGAAACGCCCGAAAGCATTCCGGTTCGTTCGCCAAGGTATTTTTGGATACGTTCCTGCATTTTAAGGAAAGACATACCGGCTTGTTTTACTTCTGTTGCTCCTTCTGGTTTAAATTTAGCCGTACTGCGTCCCGTTCCGAAATCTTCTGCCGTTTTAGCCAAACGCACAACCGAACGCACCTGATTTTTCATAAACAAAAAGGCTATCCAGAAAAGAAGAACGGACGCCCCTATCATCCAAATCACAAACGCATAAGTCGTTGAACTGAAAAATCTCTTTTTCGGCATAGAAACATTCAATACACCTTGTGGTAATTGAAATGAAACGATAATATAACTTTTATCCGGTACTTCTGTAATAATGAACGGATACTTTAAATCTTCCAAACTTTTTTGAAGTTTGGAAACCATCATACTGTTCTCTTGTCTCGGATAGGATAAATCAAGTGAATCTCCTTTTTTATAGGCTATCTTAAACAGAAGAGGACTTTCCATCGCATCTATGGTTTCAGAAGTCTGTTTTGTATCAGGATAAGAATCTATCATAAAAATAATCGTTTCAATTTCACCGGCAATATCATTGGCTAACCTGCGACTGACAGACGACCAGTGATGATCATAGAAAACAAAAGCCGCCACTAATTGTAATAACAAGAGTGGAAACAAAACGATTAAAATAAATCGGGGCAATAACGCTTTCGGAAAAATACGGATATGCATCGGATTGATGATATAGGCTAAAAAATCGCCTATTTCTTTTATTCCGTCGTGCATTTTTTTCCAAAACTTTCTCATTTTTTAATCCGGTAATAAAATATATCCTTTACCTCTGACCGTCTGTAAATAACGGGGGTTTTTAACGTCTTCTTCTATTTTTTTACGAAGTCTGTTCACTTGAACATCTACCGTTCGTTCGTTTGCCGTTTTTGTCCTTGTTGCTAATTCTTCACGAGAAACTTCTTTTCCCGTTTTTTCGGACAAAATCGCAAGCAACTCTTTTTCTACTGTTGTCAACGCAATAAACTCATCACCACAAGAAAGTTCGGAACGCTGTCTGTCATACATAAATTTTCCAAACCTTAAAATTGTTTCTTTTTGAGGTACAGTCTGTATTCTGCGTAAAATATTATTCAATCGCAACAACAACTCTTTCGGTTCAAACGGTTTTGTTAAATAGTCATCCACGCCCGTTTCCAACCCCTGTATTCTGTCTTGAATATCCCCCATGGCCGTCAGCATTAAAATCGGGACAAAACTTCCGGAAGAACGTAATTTTTCAGCAAAACTGAACCCACTCTCCCCGGGCATCATCACATCCAAAATCAGTGCGTCAAAAATAAACGTCTGCATCATTTCTCGGGCATCAGCGGGACAGGAAGCCTCAGAAACAAGAAAGTCATTAGATGTCAAATACTTATTTAACAACTGACGTAATCTCGTATCATCATCTATAATCAAAATGTGCTTTTTATCCATTTTTTTCTTCCGACTTTTTATCAGACAACCCTTTTTCCAGTTTTTCTTTCAAACTTTGAAGTAATTTTTCGGAACTTCCTTTTTTTAAAATCATAGCGTGATTCCACTGAAAACGAGCCTCTCTTTTCCGACCTAAACGCCAATACAAATCCCCTAAATGCGCATTGATTTCGGCATTACCGGCTTCTAACATAACAGCCTTTTCCAAAACAGGAAGAGCCTCCTGATAGCGTTCTAACTGAAAATAAGCCCATCCGAGACTATCCAGTATATTACCGTCCTCCGGTATTTTTGCAGAGGCTTTTTTGATAAGTTCCAAAGCCTCTTCCTGTCTTTGATTTGTTTCAAGCCACATATAGCCGACATAATTGAGATAAACAGGATTATCCGGTACCAACTGTGCAGCAATTGTCAGAGACTTTATCGCATTTTCATTTTGTCCCAATTTCTCATAACAAACCCCTTTTGCGAAATGAAGAGGAGCCGCCTCTACCTGAATAGGTTCACCTAATGTCGTAAGCGATCTATCATACATTTCAAGGGCTTTTTCATAACGTTCCATATCCCGATAAGCATCACCTAATGTCATATAAAAAATCGGATATTTAGCCCCTTTGTTCATTTCTTTTTCTAAAACGTCTATGGCTTTCTGAGGCTTTTCTTGTGTCACTAAATTCATCGCATGTCGTACTTTTTTAGAATAATAAAGCGAATCATTGACGCTTGTTTTTCCATAAACAGCGTTCGCCCCGTCATAAAGACGCATACTTTCAAGAACTTCTGCCTCAAAAAAAGTTATAACGGCATTTTGCGGTGTCAGATAACTTGCCAACCTTGTTAAAAAAAGTGCTGTATCCGAATCGCCGGCATGTTGTAAAAAACCGGCCATATCAAACAAGGATAGAGCGATTCCCTGTTCCGTACGCACGGGGAAAACCGTTTTCGGTGCTTTTTCCAAAAGTTCCCTTGCCACGAAACTTTCTGATTGAACCTCGGTATAAAGTTTTTCTAATTCGGTTGGAATTTTTAACTTCGGATTTCTATCATAAAACCCTTTAATATACGAAAGAACCTGCGCATTCTTAGCATCGGTCTGCTTTAACACTTTTTCAAACAATTGACTTGTTTTTTGCACATCACCTGAGCCATAGGCCATAAGCGCCTGATGAAACAAAGCCGTCGTCGGCAAATCTTTGACGATACCGACTTCTTTATACGCTTCTTCCGTCTTTTTTTCTCCCGCCAAAAGCCATGCACGGCAAAGGGCTTTCAGATAATACAGATATCCCTCGGAAGGAACTTTTTCAAGGTAAGAAAGGGCCTCTTTTTTATCTCCGTTTTTAACACCGTCTACAAATAAAGTCAGTGCGGGAAAGGTGATATCTTTTCCCAAAGACAACGCCTGATATGCATACGGAATACTTTTTTCAATCTGTCCGTCCATCACATAAAGCGCATACAGGGAATTGATTAAATCTTCATGATTCCTGTCACTTTCAAGCGCAGTTCTGTGATAAGACGCCGCCTTTTTAAAATCAGCCTGAGATTTGGCAAAAGAACCGGCAAGATAGGCTCCGAATTCTGCCGTTTCCGGTGCAGGACGAAAAACACGTTCACTCAAAAAACTCGCTATCAACTCCTGTGCGACAGCCTCCAATCCCAAAGCAACGGGAGACGCACCGGCAGAAAAGCACCACCCTAACGACAGTCCTAAAACAGCCGTTTTTAAAAATAAATTTCTTTTTTTAATTTTAGACTCGCTCATTTTATCAAAATCTTTTATACTGTATTTTATGATTATAGTATATTGAAATAAAAAAAGATAGTATTTTTATGATAAATGAACAGAGTTTGGAATGGTATATCACATCAGGGGTCACTGAAACAATCGGTGAAGTCCCCTTAAATCGGTTTGCTTCCGTACAGGAAAAAACACTGCTTAAAACACCTATTGCCCATCCGTTAGAGCCTTCTAAACCCGAATTACCTGACAATCTTCTTGTGGATGCCACACAAAAGGCCTTAAAAGCGACCTCTCTTGCAGAATTAAAAGAAGCCCTGCAAAACTTTAACGGCTGTTCGCTTAAAAATACGGCAAAACATACTGTCTTTGGCGAAGGCGTTGCTTCACCTGATGTTATGTTTATCGGAGAAGCCCCCGGTGCTGACGAAGACCAACTCGGTCGTCCCTTTGTCGGACTTAGCGGGAAACTTTTAGATAAAATAATGAATGCAGGTGGTTTTTCAAGAGAAAAAAATGCGTATATTTCCAATATACTTCCTTGGAGACCTCCCGGCAACAGAAGCCCCTCTTTAACGGAAATTGCCTTATGTCTTCCGTTTATCAAAAAACACATTGAAATTATTTCCCCAAAAATCTTAGTTTTAGTTGGTGGGGTTGCCACATCTGCCCTTTTGGAACGACAGACACCTATCAGTCAAATTCGGGGGGTTTGGCAAACTTACACAACATCCGACGGCAAAAACATTCCGACATTACCGATTTTTCATCCGGCATTTCTGCTCAGAACACCGGCACAGAAAAAAGCTGTTTGGCGAGATATGCTCCTGATTAAAGAAAAACTGAAAAATGTGATTTAACTCCCTATAAAAAAAGAGTTGACTTTCTGTCTAGTTTTTGCTATTTTGGACAAAAAGGAGAAAGATTATGTGGAACAACCTTGTTAAAAGAGCATTACTGACCAGTGTTTGTCTGACCTCATTTATGTGGCCGTATGAGGCTGAATCAGCGCCTCGTTCTTATGATAACCGCCGAACGGCACGACAAACACAGCGGAGTCGTCGTCAATCCGGTCGTACACGAAACACACCCAGGACACCGGCTAAGCCGAGAAGAGCCGAAGTTCGTCCGGAACAAAAACTGGCGCATTTTAAACGGCAGATTTCAAGAACGCCGAATTCTAAAATGACACCGGAACAGAAACGACTGTACATTGAATGTTTGGATATGCTTGCCTCTTGCCCGAGAGGGTTATGGATTATCCAAAATGCCCCTTCTGATTTAAAGTTTGAAGTCGGTGGCGCCAACATGGGACGATATTCCAACAAAACACTTTATATTTCGGCAGATTATTTCAGACAAATGCAAACTCAAACTCCGGAAAACAAACAACTTATCAAGTATGCCACTGTTGCAACTATTGCTCATGAAATGACGCATGCCATTCAAATGAAAGAGGGAATTAATGAAACGCCCGGATGGGAACTGGAAGAAAGTTTTAGGCTTCTCAAACTCAACGAACTCCATGCCTATTTAGAGGAGATGACGGTTTCTCACCAACTGAATCCTAAGACAGATCACTTTTACGGACTGGTTGTGGAAGAAAAGAAAAAAGAGGGCTCTACGCAAGAACAAGCCGAACGATATGCCCGTACCCAGTTTGTCAAAAAGTACTGGGAAGCGTCACCATCAACTCCTCTTCAGGTAAATGGTATCAACATTTATTTAGGTCAAAACACCTTTAGGTGTTGGGACGGTATGTACAATAATCTATCTTATTGGAACGCTATGAACGGCTATCGCCCCGTTCCCAAACGAGGAATTCGCCCCATTGTTCAAAAATTTGTTGATCTTATGGGTATTGATTTAAAACCTGAGTTTTTTACAGATTCACAACATTCTCCTTTCCGAATCAGTGAACGTCGTTTTATCACCTACATGGATGGGATCACTCACGCCGAAATGGAACAATTGACAATCGGAACACTTAGTAAAGCTTATATCAATGGTCAAATCACAAATGTCCGCATCATGTTTCCGAAAGAAAACCGTGTTACCAACGGAACACATCGTGTAGATTTAGAAGGCGACGGATATGCCACCTATACCGTCAGAAACGGGAAGATGAATGGTCCTTATCGTCAATATGATGCACACGGACAACAGGTTCTTGAAATCCCGATGCGAGATAATAAAGCTCAAGGAGTTGGCTGGCAAAGAAGAGACGGAAAAGTTCATAAAGTTGAATTCAGAAACGGATCATCAGAAGATTATCTTCGCGGAAGGATTCGCTATTCAGATAAAATCCGAGACTAAATGAAAGCCCTCTGCTTTTGTCAGAGGGCTATTTTATTTTTAGAATATCAGGTTGGCGCGTATGCTGGCGACGGTTGCCGTTTTTTCATCTCTGTCGCCTGCCGGATGATAATAAAACTGAATATCCGGTGTAATGGTCAAGAAATTTGTAAATCCCCACGCCCAATAAGCCTCTATAATTTTTTCATCACCTCTGGTCCCTTCGCCGTTGATGTTTTGATTGAGTTTATTCCACACAAGCGCAACACCGATTTGATCCAAAGCATTTCTGCCCAACGGATTATTGTACACAGCGCCGGCGACATAAGATTGTTTAATACTTTCTCCTTTTGAGACACCGTTGATACGACCGAACAAGCCGACTTTACCGAAATTTTGCATCATATTGAGACTCCAACCGTTACTGTCTGTCGGCTGTTCGTTTGTTGACGGTTGATGATAAACAAGTACGGAATATTCACCTGTTCCCCACCCCTCTATTGTCGGCATATAACTGACGGAAGCAAAACTTGTATAGCGATGTTTTCCGAATGTGCTTGTTTCAATTTTATCCCCGTCTATATTATGAGCGTCTTGCATACCCATAGCAATTGTCCACTCGCTGTTTGGAGCAATCTGAACAAATCCGCCGAGACTTGCCGTCGGATAACTGTCTGTTGCATTTTGAGATAAGGCTTCGTTGATAAAGTTCGTCTGCTGGTTAGAATCATAAGCTGTTCCGTCAAAATTAAAAATCGGGAATTGACCGACCGTAAAAGAAATCGGGCTGAGTTTCCCAGGTAATGTATGCGTATAACTGAGTTGATAAAAATAGTTATCTTTTGCCGTATAATCGTTTTGAGGCGTAATGACACCGATTCTATCTCCTAAAACATTACCGTCAATTCCCCAATAGCGAACGGCAGAATATAAAAATTGAAGAGAACCTGAACCGATTTTTGAGTCATACATTTCCCAGTTGATACTCGGCGTATAAATTGTCTGCCATGAAGTCCCTTTTCCGGAAGGCGAACCACGTTGCGCCAAAAGAGAAACATCCATGCTGTATTCAAGCCCCATTTTATTTTGCAGATTTGTTTTAAAATCAGCATATCCTTTTTCCATTTTTTCCACAGCCGTTTGCGGATTTTTCTTTGCGTGTTTTTGATGATGTTGTTGTGCCTGTTTTACCCAACCTGCCCTTTTTTTAGGAGCTTTTTCTACGGTTGGCATTTCTGCGATAACAACTTCCTCTACAACTTCCTCTTCCACAACGAGAACGGGGGCTGATTGTGTATTGTTTTTTTCATCTGTTGTAACGGCATCAGCAGAAAAACACATTAAAGCCACGCCTGAAAACAGAAACATTTTAAAAACTGATTTCATTTATATATCCTCCTTTTGTAAAGGGAGATATAGAGCGTCTTTCACCAAAAGTAAAGTTTCAGATTTTAAAAAAAATAAAAAGTTATGCAGGTATCTCATCTAACTTCTTTAAAACCTTTTTCATCAATGTAGAAAAGGCATAATTTTCCCGTTCTGCCACACTGACAAAAACACCACCCTTTAAAAAATCAGCCGGATACGATTCAGTGCACTCAAAAAAAGAAAGCGTTAAATCAAAATGCGTAAAAACATGCCGAACTTGAACCGAATATTTTTTCCATACGCTTTCAAAAGGCATAACTTCTTCTTCTGCCCAAGGTATTTCCCAAAGACCTGACAAAAGCCCTTTACCCTGTCGTTTACGAATAAAAATTTCTCCTTTTTTATTTTTAAGAATAAATACAGCACCCTGTTTCTTCTTTTTTTCCAATTTTTTTAAAAGAGGAATTTTATCCTGCAATCCCTTTTTTCTTGCGACACAATTTTCACGCCACGGACAAATATCACACAAAGGCGACGAAGGACGACAAACCGTTGCACCTAAATCCATAATGGCAGAAGCGTAATCCGCACCATATTCTTTGGGAGTCAGAGAGCAGGCTCTCGGATAGATTTTATCCCTATCCACCTCAGTTTCTATTCCATCATAACGAGCCATAACCCGAATGACATTTCCGTCCACAACCGTTTCCGGCAGGTTAAATGCAAAAGCGCATAAACTGGAAGCCGTATAGGGACCTATTCCGGAAAGTTTAAGCAATTCCTCCCGTTTATTCGGGAAAACACCTCCGTAATTTTCCATAACTTCTTTGGCACATTGGTGCATTTTTTTAGCCCGTGTGTAATATCCCATACCCTGCCACATTTTAAGAACATCATCCAAAGATGCCTCTGCCAAACTTTGAAGTGTCGGGAAACGTTTCATCCAACGTTCAAAATAAGCATACACTGTCTGAACCGTCGTCTGTTGGAGCATAATTTCGGAAACCCAAACGGCATAAGCGTCAGGATGTGCACCACCTTTAACACGCCACGGTAAATCCCGTCCGTTTTTGGCATACCATTCTAAAAGAAGACGTGCTTCTTTTTTCATTTTTTTGCTAAAATCACAGGTTTTTTACCTGCCTTATCCAAAGTTACAAGGACTTGATAACCGGGGAGGATTTTTTCCTGCATAATCAAAAATGCGAGTGGATTTTCAATCTGATGTTGAAGTAATCGTTTGAGGGCACGCACACCGAACGGAGACGAAAAAACTTCGTCAATAAACCACTGTTTAGCGACATTATCCACCATCACTTCATAACCGGCGGCCTTTGCCCTTTTTAAAAGTTTATTGAGGTGAATTTGAATAACTTTTGCCAAGTGTTCTTCCGTCAACTGATGGAACGTTACCGTATCGTCAATACGGTTTAAAAATTCAGGTCTGAAATACTGCGTCAATGCGTCAATACGCTGATAACTCGGCAAATCGGCTGCCACGTTAGACGTCATAATAATAATTGTATTTCTAAAATCAACCGTAACCCCTTTACTGTCAGTCAAACGCCCTTCATCCAACACTTGTAATAATAATGTCAGAATATCGGGATTGGCTTTTTCAAGTTCGTCAAACAAAACTACTTGGAACGGTTTTAAACGAACGCCCTCCGTTAAGATACCACCGAGTTCAAATCCGGGAGTCCCCGGTGGCGGACCGATTAAACGTGTCACGGATGATTTTTCCATATATTCAGACATATCCAATCTGAGAAGTGCCGTTTCATCGTTAAACATAAATTCTGCCAAAGACTTTGCCAATTCTGTTTTACCGACACCGGTTGTACCGATAAAGAGGAAAGAACCAATCGGACGGTTCGGATCTTGCAATCCAGAACGAGAGCGCCTTAAAGCATTTGCCACAACAACAACGGCAGGATCTTGTCCGATAACACGTTGTTTTAAATATTCTTCTGCAAGAGCCAGCCTTTTTTTATCTTCCGTATCCACTTTTTCCAAAGGAATACCCGTCCACGACGAAACTGTTTTCATGGCATAATCTATGGAAAGTTCGTTTACATCAGGTGCAACAACTCCTTTTCCTTTATCCATTAAAAGCGCACCGGAAGCATCATCTAACAGGTCAATGGCTTTTTCGGGAAAGAAACGTTGTTTAATATAACGTCCCGTTAAATTGACGGCGACTTTCACAAACTCATCAGAAATAACAACACCATAATGTTTTTCAAAATCTGCCTTTCTGTTCATAACAATTTGCTCTGTTTCTAAAGCAGACGGTTCTTCCAAAAAAAGCGTTTGGAACTGTTGCATTACAGACGTATCTTTTTCAACGACACCTCTGTAAGTCAACATCGCCGTTTCCAAAATTACATTGACAGAGCCGTCTAAAAGTTTCAACTTTAAAAATTTAGATGCTTCGGCATTTTCCGGACTGACATCACTTCTGACAAGCAAACTGGCCTCATTGATATAAAGAATCCATTCGCCTTTATGTTCACAAATTGTTTCAAAAACACTTTTTAAATTTTGCGTATACTCTTCATCAGTTTCACTGTTGAGCATAACTTCGGCAATATCAATCCCGACAATTCTTTTTTTCTTTAAAAATTCCGGCGCCGTATCCGAAAGCAGATACGAAGCCAACCCCTCTATCAACGCCGTTTTACCGACACCGGCAGAACCGATAACCATCGGATTATTTCTTGTTTTACGAAGCAGTATATGAACCAAACGCCCGATTTCATTTTCTCGTCCGACCAAATGGACAAGTTTTCCTTGTGACGCTAATTCCGTATAATCTTTAATATATTTCTCAGCCATAATCAACTCCTGTTATTTCTTTCAGAATAAGTCTTTTCTCTTAATAAATACTTAAAGAATTATCTGATACACTTCAAGAAAGAAAGGAGTTTATTGCCATGAGCGAAATTAAAAATGTAACTGTTTTTTGCGGAGCGGCAAAATCTATTGACGCCAAATACTACCCTGAGGCTTTTCGTATGGGTGAATTGATTGGCAAAAAAGGAATGCGCCTTGTTTTCGGCATCGGAGATAACGGTTTAATGGGACAGGTTTTTCGCGGAGCCTTAAAAACAAACGCCCCTATCAGAGGCATAACGACCGAAAAACTGTTGGAATTGCAATGCGACGACCCGACCCTGTTTAATGAGGGAGAGATAGAAGTTGTTCCTGATTTTGCAACACGCAAAATTAAAAAGTTTGAAGAAGGCGACATTATTGTTGTTCTCCCCGGCGGTTGGGGAACGGTTGACGAATATTCGGATTTTGCCGTCAGCATTCAGACAGGTTCTCAAAAGAAAAAGCCTCTTATTTTCGTCAATATGGACGGTTTTTATAACGGCACGAAAATACAAACGGAACGAATGGTGGAAGACGGCACCTTAAATGAGGATAAAGTCGGCTATGTGGCTTTTGTCAATCGTGTTGACGATGTTTTTGAGGCTGCTGAAACACTTTTAGATGATATTAAAGAAACAGATGTGGATATCGGCATTTGCCATCACAAATGAAATGAAAGGGCAGTTATAAAACTGCCCCTTTTTTATATCTGCGCCAAATAGACTTATTCTTTTTTCAAAAAGAGATTACAGTGACAGTGTCCCTGCTGTTCAATTTCTTTTTTATGCTCACCGCAAGGACAGAACCCTCTGGACATATCACAGGGACATTTTCCCTCGCATACATTCAGCGTCCTGTTGATAATTTTATCAGCAAACGGAGATAATTCATATTCGTTGCTTTTTGCATATAAATCTAAAATATGTTTAAAGTGCTCAGGAGTCATTTTTTACCTCATAAAATAATAAATTAAAGTTAAAACCAACGCCGCATAAAAACCGGCGACAACATCATCCATCATCACGCCGAAAGCATTATGAACTTTCTTATCAAAAAAACTTGCCGGCCATACTTTGATGATATCAAAAAAACGAAACAGAATAAATCCCCCTAAAAGAAGCCATACGGAAAGCGAGGTTATTCCGAAAAAGGACAGAAAAACAAAACTGAGCGTTTGCCCGACGACCTCGTCAATAACAACAAGCGAAGGGTCTTCTTCCGTATACTTCAAGACTTCCCGAGTCGCCATCCAACCACTGACAAAAGTGATTAAAGAGGCAACAATAATCCCCAAACTGCCATAAAACCGAAAGACTGCCCACGCCAACGGCAACGCCATAAACGACCCGACCGTTCCGGAAGCGACAGGTGCAAAACCGAAACCGAACCACGAAGCCCATGCATAAGCCGTTTTTGTTTTTAAAGACTTTGTCATTTTCATTATTCCTTTTAAAACTGCGAGGGATTATACGCTTTTTCTTTGCTAAATACAAGTTTTTATTTTATATTGTTGTATGAAAGGATTTTAAGATGCGTTTAATTATTTCTGCCATCGGAAAAATGAAAAAAGGAAGCCCTGAACATCAACTTGTCTCGGAATATATGCGTATTTGCAAATGGAAAACGGAAATGATTGAAAGCGAAGAAAAAACAAAACATTCGCCCGAAGAGATAAAACAGGCAGAAAGCGAACTCCTTTTAAAAACAGTTCCGACTGGCGCAAAAATCGTTGTCTTAGATGAAAAGGGCAAACTTCTATCCTCAAAAGAACTTTCAGCCGAACTTGTTCGCTGGCAGGATATGGGGACACAATCAGTTGTTTTTCTCATCGGAGGCGCCGACGGCCACACGGACGAAACCCGAAAAAAAGCCGACTTGCTTTTGTCTTTGGGAAAAATAACGCTCCCCCATATGCTTGCACGAGCCGTTTTGGCAGAACAGTTATTCAGAGCAAAATGTATTGCCGATAACCACCCATATCATCGGGAGTGATTTGCTGAAAAAAACCAAAAAAAAACGCACTAGTATGAAAAAGTGGTTGATTTTATTGTCCCTTTAAATTGACCACTTTTGGGACGACACAGCACCCTTGCATCAGGAGAAATCTGCCATCTGACAGACCGATTAGGCACAAAAAAAGCGTGGTTTGAAACCACGCTTTTTTCTTAAACTTTAACCTCACGATACAGGTTTAAATATTCTTTCGCCGAACGGTTCCAGGAGAAATCCTGCCCCATTGCCATCTTGGTCATTTTAGCAATATGCTCAGGTCTGTCATAATAAGTCGCATTAGCCCAACCGATTGTGTTATAAAGTGCTGATGGCGCAATATCATAGAATTTAAAGCCCGTTCCAAGCCCCGTCATTTCGTCATAATTGACGACCGTATCGGCCAGCCCCCCTGTCGCACGAACAATCGGAAGCGTTCCATAAAGTTGACTGTACATTTGTTTTAAACCACACGGCTCATAAATAGACGGAACAATTGTAAAATCACTGCCTGCATCTATCAGATGTTCCAAAGAACTGTTAAAACGACTGACACTTATTTGACCGGCATAATAATTCGGCAAGTTCCCTAAATACGCCTCAGCCCAAACTTCACCATCGCCCATCACAATCATCTGCGCCTGCATATTCTGAAGCACATTTTCAATGCACTCCGTAAACATACGGATTCCCTTTTGCTCCGTCAGGCGTATCACCATGGAAAACACCGGCGAATCGTTTTGTGCTAACCCGAAATGCTCTCTCAACGCTTTTTTATTTGCCTCTTTTCCCTTTTTAAAACTCTCTAAATCATAGGGATAGGCGATATTTTTATCATTCATCGGATTCCATAAATCCGTATCAATTCCGTTTAAAATACCTGACAAGTCCGAACGACGTTCATTCAATAACCAAAAGAGACCTGCACCACCCAAAGGCGTAACGATTTCTTTCGCATAATTGGGCGAAACAGTCGTAATTTTATCAGCGAATCGGATACCCCCTTTTAGGAAATTGATCTGTCCGTAATGCTCAAAAGCATTCATATTAAAATCTGCCCAATCCACTTTGGCATACGGAACAACATCCGACGGATAAATCCCTTGATACGGCAAATTGTGAATCGTCAAAATAGATTTGGTGTTCTGAAAGAACGGGTCCCCTTCCTTTTTTAAATAATAAGGAATCAAGCACGTCTGCCAATCGTGGACATGAACAATGTCCGGTCTGAAATTCAAATCCTTTGCCAACTGCAAAGCCGCTCTGTTAAAAAAGGCATAACGAAATGCATTATCATAATAGGCTTCATGCGTATTCTTATCGTCATAAACGCCGTTACGTTCAAAATACTTATTAAATTCAATAAAATACACAGGATAGTTATGCGTCGTTTCATTGATATAAACGCTGTACCACTCTTCACAATTACCCATTTTGACGCAACAACCGTCAAACAG
>JAFQJY010000090.1 GCA_017414845.1 Alphaproteobacteria bacterium
AACCGCGGTTTCTGCGACATTAAGGAAAACACGACCGATGGGTGTTAAATCTAAGGAAGTTCCCCCGGAATCATCTAAAAGAACGTTCCAGCGTTTCATGTGAGAAATAACCCGTTTTGCCAAATTCCTGTCAGGTGATACCAAGGCGGCCGTTTTGTCAGGTGTTTCTAATACTTCCCTTAAAATCAGAGCAATGGAAAGGGCTTCTTCATCCGGCGTTGCACTGACATAGTATTTTATATCCGAAATACCCTCAAATGACTTTTGTTTTTCGGTTTGCCATGTATGCGTCATGGAAACGGGCATCATCATCTGAGATACAAAAGATTGTCTCGGGTTTGTCTCTTCTGTAAGAGGAAGAACATCTTTGGCAGAAACATTTAAATCTTTAAGAAGTGCCCGTAACATATATTGCGGGTGCGTTTCGTCTAACTTATTCCACTCCTCATCGGAAAGGGTTGTATCCAGATAAGGTAAAATAATGTCAGTATTTTTAAGTTCACTGAGTCCTTTTAAAAAACGATGAATCGTCGGAAGGCCTCCGTTAAAGCCCGCTGCAATAATCGGATGCTCGGGTGGATTTTTTTTCCACAGTTCAATTGTTTTTTCTAACAGTTTTTTTCTGTAAAGAGCCGGAGAAGTTTTTCCTTTTTCCTTTAAAATCTGAGGATAAAATTCACCGATAATTTCAAGAAAAGAGAGTGTCTGTTGCCAATGCTGAGCAAACTCATCAGGCGGAAGTGTTTTTAAATTTTCAAAAGGAACGTCATATATCTCCAATTCATCAATAAAAAGAGCCAAATCCTGTGCCAATTCAAATGATTTTGCATAGGACATATCCTGTTTCTGACGGATAAGACGCATAAGCATAAAAATGCGTTCTGTTTCATCTAATGCAGGCGGAATATCCGAAACAACCCCCTCAATGTCGTAAAGAGAAATAAGTTTCGGTAAAAGAAGCGTACGGGCATTTGCTTTTTTCATAAAAGAATCACGGACGGATTTGACGGCTCGTCGTGATGGCAGAATAAGCATAACCTGCGCCAAAGAAAAACCGTTATATGTTTTAGTCAAGTACTTGACTAAAACATCGGCGAACGAACAAGAGGCAGGGATATTCCAAATCATTATTTTTCCTTTTTTTACAGGATACATTTCCGTAAAAAAAAGTCAAGGTTATAATAACAATGTCTTGTTTTTTCAGAAATCAAAGACTATCTATGTATTTAGAAAGGAAAATAAAAAATGCTTCAACGGATAATGATGTTGCTTTTTTCTGTATTGATAGGGGTGTTTTTCTTATCAATGCTTGTTTTGATGTGGTATATTGCGCTTCCTTTATTGGTTGTGTTGTTTGTGATGACGTGGTGGAAAATAAGAAAAATGCGTAAATTATGGCAAAAGGCATTTTGTCAGACGTCACAAGATACATCACGGCACGAAAAACAACATATTGAACATTCCGAAATAATAGACGCCGAGTATACGGAATTATAAAAATGATTTTTTAATTTTTAAAAACGGAGGATGAAATGAAAAAAATTGTTTTTTTTGATGCTGATAAAATAACTTATGATTATTTAAAAAAGCATTTGAGTGAGAGTGTGGTATATCAATGTTATCCATTTGATATAAATAGCGACGAAACAATAAATACGGTTCCGAAAGATACGGAGATTATTTCAATTTTTCCTCATTCTGAAATGATTAAGAATGATGTTTTGGATTTATTCCCGAAATTAGAACTGATTTTGACACGTTCAACGGGGTATAACCATATAGATTTAGGATATACTCAAAAAAGGGGAATAAGAGTGGCTAATGTCCCAAATTACGGAGAAATAACGGTCGCCGAGTTTACAATAGGCTTAATGATTTCTCTGTTGCGTAAGGTGTATCAGGCAAAATCCGATATGAAAAAGAACTCTATTCAAATGGAAAAGTATATCGGCGAAGACTTGAACGGAAAAGTGTTAGGTGTTGTCGGAACAGGCGCTATCGGACGAGCCGTTATACGATTGGCACAGGCATTCGGCGTGCAGATTGTTGCTTATGATCCGTATTCGAGTTTGCCGGATATTAAATATGTTGAATTAGAGGAACTTTTGAGTGTCTCTGATATCATAACGCTTCACTGTCCTGCAACGAACGCAAATAAGCATTTATTAAATAAAGATACATTTAACAAAATGAAGACAGGCGTATATATTATCAATACGGCAAGGGGAAGTCTGATAGAAACAGAGAGCCTTTATGAGGAACTTAAAAACGGAAAAATCGCAGGGGTCGCATTGGATGTTTTAGAAAACGAAGATGTTTTGACACAACGGGAAGTATCTATACAGACAGAAAGTTTTGAT
>JAFQJY010000091.1 GCA_017414845.1 Alphaproteobacteria bacterium
CGTTAAATATTATTTGAGGGCGGCGGAACTCGGCAGTATAGAGGCACACTATCTTTTGGCACACATTATTTCTACGGAGGATTTCCCCGAAAAACTTTTCGGTCGTCCGATGCCACCGGCAAGTGACCTTTATCTTTATGCAGCACAGATGGGCTATCCGGTGGCACAGTTTAATTTAGGCAGTATGTATATGAAAGAAAATCCGCCCAATCCGGAAAAAGCCTATGCGTGGTTTTCTTTGGCAGCCGATAATGGGGACACTCAGGCAGAAGATGCTCTGTTTAATTTAGAAGAAAGTTTGTCATTAGATCAACTTTCTGTTGCAAATGACTACCTTTTGGAGTTAAAAAAGATAGATGTATCTGCACTTAAATCGCCGATACGTCCGATATCAACGAAAAAGATTGAGGAAGAGGTTCCGAAAAAAAGACCGCCTCGTTCAAACAGAATGTTAAAAAGGAGATAAAAAATATGTTTAAAACTTTTTTGAAAAAGATATTTTTCTTTACAATTTACGCTTTTGTAGGGGTTGCATTGGGGACTTGGATTTTTAATACGTCTCCGAACTCACAAGAAACCTTCTATTTTCTCTCTGATATTCGGCTTTATATTGTGTCGTTTTTATTGTTATTCTTATTCTATTCTATGAAGTGGTTGTTGCTGTTTAAAGCAGACGGGAAAAAAGTTGCTCCGATTTTGGGACTTTTGGTACTTCGGTATATTCAAATTTGCTTTGTGATGCTCTGCACGGTCGGATTTTATCTGACAATTATGCCGTCGTAAGAGGGAAAGATGTCTAATCTTCTTGAACATCTTAAAGAAAAAAACAGCGCCACCTTATCTATTACCTCTAATGAGATGATTTCATTTGTTCATTTTTTTCTTTCATATGGAGAAGAGAACCGAAACGGAGAAAGAAAAAACGAACAAGCCTACGATGCCTTGTGTCCTGCATTTAAAGAGAATGACAATCTTAAAAAGACTTTAACAAAAGCGACGGAACTTCCCGTTGGTATTAAAATTTTATTATCCGATCATGCATATAAATTCAACACTCCTTCCGAACTTTTAACTTTTATACGGGAAGAAGGAACGACCTCTCTTAAAGAAAAATTTTGCCCTAACGAAGATATAGAAAAAACGAAGGAGTGTCTGGAAACACCTTCTTTAAAGACTATGCTAGATGAGAGTTATTCTCTCTACCACGAACATTTTTGGAAAAAAAACAAATCAGACATAGAGCGTTTTTCAAGCACAGAGTTCAACTCACAGCAATTAGATATTTTCAATTCTAGTCTTAATCAGATGCGTTCTTTTTTAGGAAACACAACGGAAAAGATACCCCCCGTTTTTTTAGTTCCCTGCCCTCCAAACGGAGGGCGGTCAAGCTCCAAAAGAGACGGATATATTTCTTTAGGATTTTATCTTGGAAGAGATAAATTATCAGGGCGTTTACCAACACTTACGCATGAGTGTTTTCATGAATTATATGCTCACTTCTCATCAAAGAACACAATTGAAGAAAATCTGGAACAAGACACAATTTTATCTGATTTTTTTAAGGAGTTTCCACAAGAAAAAGCCTATAAATCAAACACTCCGAAACAAGCTGTTAAAAGTCTTTTTAATGAAACAATGGCTTGTGCTTTTCAAGCACTCCATCAGGAAAAACAAACAGGCGTTCATTCTCCTAAACTTTACGACAATCCGATGATACATTCTTGTGCCGTAAAAATGCTTCCTGTTTTAAAAGAATATATATCAGAGAAAAAACCATTGGATTTGGAATTTATAACTGAATTTAAAAAGAAAGCCTCTGAAGTTTGTATAGACCGAGGAAAGGAACTTAAAAAGTCCTCTACTGTTAATGGCTATGCAGGTCGGAAGACAATAGTGCCACAACAAAAGGAGTAAATGAATACTCTTTCTTTGGGGGATAAGCAATGAGACTTTATGAGAAAAGTACACATCAGTGTGCTTTTACGAATAATTAGTCGGAATTGGCGAGAACCCGTAGGGTGAAGAGCCCCTTTTCTACAATAAAAAAACCGCCCTTTCAGGCGGTATAAATGGCGGGAGTGACTGCGCAAAGAAAAAGTGTCCTGTGGACAGTTTTTCTTTTGATAAGCAATACTGTCACGATAAAAAGAACAAATGCTTGTTCTTTTTTCGGGGATAAGCAATGAAACACGGCGATACAAGGGCATACAAATGCCCAAAGAAGAGCCGATGTTGGAATTGAATAAAAAAACAACCAAACTTTCTCATCCTTTTACGAATTGGCGAGAACCCGTAGGGTGAAGAGCCCCTTTTCTACAATAAAAAACCGCCCTTTCAGGCGGTATAAATGGCGGGAGTGAAGGGGCTCGAACCCTCGACCTTCTGCGTGACAGGCAGACGCTCTAACCAAACTGAGCTACACCCCCAACCGTACAAAGCAGTACTACTTATATCCGATTCGGTTTCCCTTGTCAAATATTTTTTTATCTTTTGTTTTTTGTACAAAAAACGTTTTTTGCGTTCTTTAAAGAGATGATTTAAAGTGTATTGTTCCTTATTTCAAAAAACACTTGCATAAAAAATGAGAATCGTGTATAAAGAATCCCGTTGTGCCGAAAAGGCAATGGGATGCCTTCAGGTACTTTGTTTTTTAACTTTAAATTTAAAAGGATATAAAATGCCCAAAATGAAGACTAAGAGTGCCGTTAAAAAGCGTTTTTCGCTCACAGGCACCGGAAAAATCAAAAGAACTACGGCGTATAAACGTCACTGTCTGGCTTGCAAAACAACTAAAATGAAACGTCAAGCTCGTGGTGGTCGTATCTTAGATAAGACCAATTTCAAAGAAGTTATCCGTTTCTTAAAAGTATCGTAAAGGAGTTTTAAAATGGCTAGAGTTAAAAGAGGCGTTGTTGCTCACGCTAAACACAAAAAGGTTTTAGACCTCGCTAAAGGTTTCCGTGGTCGCAATTCAAAGGTTTTTACAGTTGCGAAAGAAAAAGTTGATAAGGCTTTGGTTTATGCCTATCGTGATCGTCGTCGGAAAAAATCCAACTTCCGTGCTTTATGGATTGCTCGGATTAATGCCGGCGTTCGTGCGAACGGTTTAACTTATTCTCGATTTATGAACGGGCTGAAACAGGCCGGGATTGAATTGGATCGCAAAGTTTTGGCGGATATCGCTTTGAATGATGCTGTTACTTTTGCCGGTCTGGTTGAAAAAGCCAAAGCGGCAGTAAAGTAAAATTACTTTGAAAAACATAAAAGGCCGCACGCGATACGTTCGGCCTTTTTTATTTGGAGATAACAAAATGGAATTGATGAAATTAAAAGATGAAATTTTAAAATCGGTTGATGAGGCATCTGATTTGGTAGCTTTGGATGATGTTCGGGTCAAAGCACTCGGTAAAAAAGGACAGTTGACGGAGTTGATGAAAACTTTAGGGACAATGACGCCAGATGAACGTAAAGCCTTCGGTCAGCAGATAAACGAAGTTAAAACGGCTGTTGCCGAGGCATTGGATGCTAAAAAGAAAGTCTTGGAAGAGGCTAAACTCAATGAGCGTTTGGCAACGGAAAAAGTTGATGTCACGTTGCCAGTTCGTCCTGATGTTCAAGGCCGTATTCATCCTGTGACACAGGTGATGCAGGAAATGCTGACGATTTTTGCCGGTATGGGCTTTGAGTTGGCAGAAGGACCTGATGTTGATGATGACTGGCACAATTTTGAGGCGTTGAATACGCCTGCTGATCATCCGGCAAGACAGGCTCAGGCAACTTTCTTTATGAAAAATGCTCAAACACTTTTGAGAACACAAACATCTACTGTCCAAATCAGAACAATGGAGGCTCAAAAACCACCTATTAAAATCGTGGCACCGGGAAGATGTTATCGTGTGGATTCGGATGCAACGCATAGCCCGATGTTCCATCAAATTGAGGGGCTTGTTGTGGACGAGGCAACGTCTTTGGCTCATTTAAAGGGTGTGTTCGTTGACTTTATTCGTCAATTCTTTGATACAGATGATGTTCCCGTTCGTTTCAGACCTCACTTTTTCCCGTTTACGGAGCCTTCTTATGAGGCTGATGTCGGCGGACCATTGGCTCAAAGCCTTGGTAAAGAGTGGTTGGAGGTTTTCTGTTGCGGTATGGTTGATCCGAATGTTTTAAAAAATTGCGGATTAGACCCGAATGTCTATCAAGGTTTCGCTTTCGGTTTAGGGTTGGACAGATATGCTATGCTTAAATACGGTATTCCTGATTTGAGAGATTTCTTTGATGCCGATATGCGTTGGATTAAGCACTATGGTTTTGCACCTTTGGATATGCCGTCAGTGACGGGTGGTTTGACAATGAATGCAGGAGTAAAAAAATGAAAATATCTTTAAATTGGTTGCGTGAGTATTTAAAGTCTGAAGCAACAGATGAACAACTGATTTCTAAAATGACGGAAATCGGTATTGAGGTTGAGGAAGTTTTGGATACGACAAAAGGTCTTGAAGGATTTATCGTCGGTGAAATCAAAGCCAAAGAAAAACATCCGAATGCCGATAAATTAAATGTGCTTTCCGTGTGGACAGGCAGTGAGTTGTTGCAGGTTGTTTGTGGCGCTCCGAACTGTTATGTCGGTATGAAAAGTGTGTTGGCTCTGCCCGGAACGGTTATCCCGAAATATGGTGAAAAACTTGAAAAAGGGGTTATTCGCGGGGTAGAAAGTTGTGGCATGATGTGTGCCGAAGATGAACTTTGTATCGGTGAAGACCATACAGGAATTATTGACCTGAAAACAGATAAGCCTGCCGGAACGCCTTATACGGAATTGCTCAATGCTGACGTTATTGTTGAAGTTGAAGTGACACCCAACAGGCCGGATTGTTTTGCAATTACGGGAATCGCCAGAGATTTGGCATCTACCGGTATCGGAACATATGTTCCTGCTAAAGATAACGAGATAGAGGGGCATTTTGATTCGCCGATAAAGGTTCGGTTGGAAGACGAAAATTGTCCGCATTTTGTCGGCCGTTATATTCGTGGTGTCAAAAATGTTGAAAGCCCCGAATGGATGAAAAATTATTTGACGGCTTGCGGGCTTCGTCCGATTTCCGCATTGGTGGATATTACAAACTATTTGTGTTTAAGAGACTGTCGTCCGCTTCATGTTTTTGATGCTGATAAGGTTAAAGGGGATTTGGTTGTCAGAAGTGCAAAAGACGGAGAAACGCTGATTGCTTTGGATGACAAGGAATATACTTTAAGTGAAGGAATGACGGTTATTGCTGATGATAACGGTGCTCAAAGTATTGCCGGCATTATGGGTGGTGTTCCGACAAGTTGTGATGAAAATACGGTCAACGTGTTCGTTGAGTCTGCCTATTTCAGTCCTGTCGGTATTGCAAGGACCGGACGTTTATTAAAAGCCGAATCGGATGCACGAGTGCGTTTTGAGCGAGGGGTTGATCCGTGTAGTGCCGAAAAAGGAAATGCCGATGCCGTTCAACTGATTTTAGATATTTGCGGTGGAGAAGTTTCCGAAAAAGTGGAAGTCGGTGCTGTGCCTTATGCACCGATAACGATAGATTTTGATTTCAATTTTGTCAAAAAAATGTGTGGGATGGATATTGCACAAGACGAGATGGAACGTATTCTGACGTCATTGGGGTATGTGATTGACGGCAATAAAGTTACGGTTCCGTCATGGCGCTCTATGGATACGACACGTCCGGCAGATTTGGTGGAAGAAATTGTCCGTATTCACGGATTAGATGATTTACCGGCTGTTTCCATGAAACAGGAGGTGCTTAAATGCGGTATTTTAAAACCACATCAGAAAAGAGAATTTGCAGTAGGAAGAGCCCTCGCCAATGCAGGCCTTTGTCAAGCAATTACATTCTCCTTTATGGATAGTCGTTTAGCTCAAATGTTCGGTTCCAAAGATGTTAAAGTGGCTAATCCGATTGCATCTGATTTAGATGAATTACGGCCGAGTTTAATTCCGAATTTACTGTCGGCAACAAAGCGTAATAATGACAGAGGAATGGCGAATGTTCAACTGTTTGAAGTCGGACCTGAATTTTACGGTTCTATGCCCGGACAGCAACAAACGGTTGCCTGTGCCGTTCGGAGTGGAGAAACGCATGAACGCCATTGGGCAGAGATGCCGAGAACGGTTGATGTTTTTGATGCAAAGGCAGATGCGTTGACGGCTCTTGCATCTGCCGGTGCGCCTGTGGCTAATTTACAGGTCTTTACGAACGCACCTTCCTGGTATCATCCGGGGAGAAGCGGGACATTGTGTTTGGGTAAAACGGTACTTGCTAATTTCGGAGAGATACATCCGTCTGTTTTGGCAAGTTTCGGAATTAAAGAGCGTGTGGTGGCTTGTGAGGTTTATTTGGAAAAATTGCCTCCTGTCAAAGATAAGGCTAAAAATAAAGCCTTAGAGTTATCTTCTTTGATGCCTTTATCCAGAGATTTTGCTTTTGTTATGGATGAAAAAGTGGAGGCCTCTAAACTTTTAAGTGCTATTCGCAATTTGGATAAAGAACTGATTGCGGATGTACGTTTGTTTGACGTATATCAAGGCGATAAGTTGCCGGAAGGTAAAAAGTCTTTGGCTATTGAAGTTGTGATACAACCGAAAGAAAAAACACTGACGGATGATGAAATTGACAGTTTGTCAACACGTATTATCGGTGTTGCCGGAAAGGTTGCAGGCGCTGTTTTAAGAGCCTAAAAATTCTTTTGACTTCAGATAATAAAGTCCCGTGCTTTATGTATGGGACTTTGTTTTGACATCATTTTTTATGTTGACAAGAAAAAGGATTTTGATAAACTGAGACAGTTATTGTTTTTGAAAGGAAAGAAAATGGAACTTAAAGGATCTCAAACAGAAAAAAATCTGATGGAAGCATTCGCCGGTGAATCTCAGGCGAGAAATAAATATACTTATTTTGCATCCAAGGCTCGTAAAGAAGGCTATAACCAAATCGCTTCTTTGTTTGAAGAAACGGCTAATAACGAAAAAGAACACGCTAAATTGTGGTTTAAGGCTTTGGAAGGCGGAGAAATCAAGACAACAGAAGAAAACTTGCTTGCTGCCGCCGAAGGAGAAAATTACGAGTGGACGGATATGTATGCGGGTTTTGCCAAAACGGCTCGTGAAGAGGGGTTTACTCAAATTGCGGCTCAATTTGAAATGGTGGCTAAAATTGAAAAGCGTCACGAAGAACGTTATCGCAAATTGCTGGAAAACGTAAAGAAAGGCGAGGTTTTCCAAAAGGGAAGCATTGTTATGTGGGAATGTGGTAATTGCGGTCATATTCACGTTGCTGAAAAAGCACCGGAAATGTGTCCTGTATGCAAGCACCCGAAAGCATATTTCTTTATGGTTAAAGATAACTTTTAATCAGACGAGATAAAATACAAAGCGTCTTTGTGCTGTACAAAGGCGCTTTTTTCATTTTATACTTGACAGACAAAAGGAAGTAGCGTACATTGTTTAAAGTGATTGTTTAAAGGAGATAAACATGGCTCAGAAAAAGGCTGTTCAAACAAAAAAAATGACCGGAAAAAAGAAAACAACCGTAGCAAAAAGTCCTTCTCGGAAAAAAGAGGTTGAAACGGTAAAGGTAAGTTCTGTTAAAGTTTCCGAAAAGAAAGTTGTGAAAATGCCAAAGGAAGAGGCTGTACATGTTCCTGTTAGGACACCTGTCAATATATATAAAGGGTTGTTTTGGTGTTGTGTTTTTGTGGTTCTCGGTATGTTTGTCGGCGTGGCATATCTGTTCACAGAATATCAGTTGGTTCCCCGTGAAGCCGTTGTCGTAAATGTGTTAAAAGGGGAAAAGCCTGTTGATGTTTTGGAAGCAAACAATCCTGCTGTCGGTAAAAAAGGATATGTTAAAAAAGCCAGAGTATTTACACCGGAAGAAATGCAACAGATTTTGGAAGAAATGCGTAAGTCTGCCGAACTTCGTAAAATAAAAGAAAAAAGGGCTGCTCGTCGGGCTCAGAAAGCCGCCGGAGCCAAGACGGAAATAAAGCCGATTGAAACACCCGCCGAATAATGAAACTTTTTATTGATGATTTAAGACGCCCCCCGACAGGTGAGTATGTTCTTGTTCGGGATGTGGCGGATGCCGTTTTTTGGGTCAGTGCAAACGGATGTCCTGATGAGATTTCATTTGATTATTGCTTAGCCTGTGGTAAAACGGTAATGCCTTTTGTTGAATGGTTGATAGAGAAAGATAAAGAACTAAAAGGGCAGTTTTTTCCGAAAAATTTTACCTATCAAACACATTCCAGTTCGGAATTCGGTTGCGCAGAAATACATCGGGTTTTAGGGGGTTATTTGCGTTTAAAATCTAAACCGCCCGTTGCTTTGTAAAGTCCGATAATACTTTCATAAAGTTTGTTGTTTGTGTTCGCTAAATCAGTGAGTGAATCAAGGACGTTTATTTCTGCATCAGCGACATTGTCAATTGAGGTAAGACCACTGATATGTTGACGTCTGATTAAATCCAGTTTTTTTTGCATTTGTTTAAGGGCATTTTCGGCAGAAAGGAGTTCTTGTCCGGTGTTTTGGAAAGATTTAAGTACATTGGCGATTTCCATAACGGCATTTAGAACACTTTTTTCATAATTTTCAGTCAATTCTTCTGCTAATGCCTTTTGAAGATTGACATTTTCTTTAAGAGCACCGAAGTGAAAAAGAGGTAAACTGATTTCCGGCACAAAATTCATGGTATAACTTTTGTGATTAAATAATTTATTGGTATTAAGTGATTGCAATCCGAAAAGAGCACTCAGAGAAACGTCAGGATACATTTGGGCAATGGCCACGCCGATTTGTGCATTTTGAGCAATTAGTTGTTCTTCTGCCATACGAACATCAGGACGATTCCGGATAATACGTGCGGGTACGGATGTGATGTAGGTATAATCTAAAATATCCGTATCGGCTGTGTTTTTTTTAAGGAAATCATTTAGTTCTGTCGGCAGTTTTCCGACTAAAAATGCCAATGCATTTTGATAGTTTACAATTTGAGTTTGAAGTTTCGGAATGTTCTGCTCGGCTTTACTTAGGTTATAACGTGCCTGATTTAAGTCTGTTTCGGAAACAAGTCCTGCTACATATTTATTTTCGGTTGTTTCATAAAGTGTTTTAAGACGTTTCAATGTTTCTTTTGTGTTTTTAAGCAGAACTTCGTTTGTACGTAAATTGATGTAGTTCATCATAATTTCTGCACTTAGCGATATTTGAACATCTTTTAAATTTTCAATCATTTGCCTTAAAAAGGCTTCACTGCTTTCTCTTTTTCGGCGATTGGCACCAAAGATATCCAATTCCCATGAGGCGTCAAATCCGACCTGATAGTAATCTTCGTCCATAATCAGACCGATGTTTTTACTTTCTTTGAGATAGTTATACTTAGCCCCTGCATCTAAGGAAGGTAAAGTATCTGCCGTTGTTATGCCGAGAGAAGCACGTGCCTGCTTTAATTTTGTTTTGGCGATTTTTAAATCCGGAGCGTTTTTAAGAGCCGTTTCAATAAGACTTTTAAGGGTCTTATCTTTAATTTTCAGAAAAGTCTTTTCGTGATGAACTTCGCCTTTTAAAACAGTATCTATTTTTTTATCCGAAACATTATCGGGGCGTTCATAATCAGGACCAACGGTACAGGCAACTAAAAGAAATAAAAATAAAATCATAGGTTTCATCTGGTTTCTCCTTTTGATGTTTTTTTAGATGAAATCGTATCAAAAACAGCAAATAAAGCAGGAATGAAAATAACGCCGATGAGTGTCGCAAAAATCATTCCGAAAAACACGGCCGTTCCGATGGCTTTTTGAGAGGCAGCGCCTGCGCCACTTGCAATAACCATCGGAAAAACGCCTAAAATAAAAGTGAGAGCAGTCATTAAAACAGCCCTGTATCTTTCTCGTGAGGCTTGTTGGACTGCCTGTAAGACAGGTAGTCCCTGTTTTCTGTAATCCAGTGCAAAGTCTGCGATTAAAATGGCATTTTTAGCAGCCAAGCCGATAAGCATAACAAGGCCGAGTTGGGCATAAATACTCAAAGGTAATTTCATTAAAAACAGTCCGATAAAAGCACCAAGGACGGCAAAAACAGTTGAGAACATAACTGATAAGGCAATCATCCAACTTTCATAAAGGGCAACAAGAAATAAATAACTGAAAATAACGGCAAGTGTCATTAAAATAAAGGCTAGTCCTCTGGCCTCTACTTCTTGTAGAGAAAGACCTGTCCAAGCAATATCAAACTGATTGGAAAGAACTTTTTTTGTAAGATTTTTGACTGTATCAAGGGCTGTCCCCGTACTTGTGTTTTCGGAAGCCTGCGCAATAACGGGTGCGCTGTTATATTGGTTGAAACGGGTAATGATTTTAGGTGACATTGTCGTTTTTAAATCAGCAAAACTTTGAACTTGCGTTTGTTTGCCGGTGTTCGTTTGAATATAGGTATTTAAAATATCCTCTTTCGTCATACGATAAGGTGCATCGGCTTGAAGGATGACTTTATTGATTTGTCCGTCAAGTGTTATGTTGTTGATATATGTTGAGCCCAAATTATTTTCCAGTGTTTGAAACAGTGTGGCAACGGGGATTTGATAACTTTCAAGTTTTGTCCGATCTACGTCCAAAAAAATGTGAGGCATACTTGGTGTATAAGTGCTGAATGCATAGGATATTTCCGGCGTTTTGTTGAGATTTATCAGAAATGTATCCAGTGCAGAATCAAGAACTTCTGAGGAGGCAGAGTTATCAAGAGAAAGCAGGTTGAAAGAAAGCCCTGAACTCGTTCCGACTCCCGGAATGGCAGGAAGTGAGAAGAAGTTGATACTGGCTTCATTATCGTTTGAGAATTGTCGGTTGAGATTTTTTATCATTTCTTCGGCAGAAAGGTTTTTCCTTTCATCCCAAGGCGTGAGACCGACGACGCTCATACCGATGTTTTCACCGGCGCCTCCTAAAAGGCTGTGTCCTGCTACACCTAAGGAATAAGCAACGCCTTTTTGTGATAAAATCTTATTGCCGACATTTGACAAAACCTGTTGTGTTTGATTGATGCCGGCTGTTTCTGGAAGTTGTACATTAGACAGAATAACACCTTGATCTTCTTCCGGAACAAAAGAAGTCGGAGTAAAATAGGCAAG
>JAFQJY010000092.1 GCA_017414845.1 Alphaproteobacteria bacterium
ACCCGAAAATTATCCTGGCCGACGAACCGACAGGAAATTTAGACTCGCAAACCAGCGACGAGATTATGACTTTTTTCAAAGAACTGAACGCCACCGGCATCACGATTGTTTTGGTAACGCATGAACCTGATGTCGCCATGTATGCCACCCGCCTCTTACGTATTGCCGACGGGATGATTGAATACGACGGACTTGTTAAAAACTACTTTAAGGAGGGGGCATGATTACTCGGATTTTTAAAGAAGCCTGGATTTCAATTGCCTCCTATAAACTCAGAACTTTTTTAACAACCCTCGGCATTATGATAGGTGTTGCTGCTGTTGTTTTAATGGTCGCCGTCGGACAAACCGTTCAAAATATTATTGATGACAGTTTTGAATCTATGGGGGGAAATATGCTCCTTATTTTACCGGGAGCGTCTTCTTCAAACGGCGTTAGAACGCCCATGGGACGTCCGACTGTTTCTAAATATGACGTAGATGCCATCAAAGATTTAAAAGACGTTCTGACAACCTCTTATGCCGACCAGCGAGGCGTTCAAGCCGTCTATGGCAACACCAACTGGAACGTCAATGTTATCGGAACAACACCGGACTATTTGATTATCGGTAACTGGGAAGTGGAAAAAGGACGTGCATTTACGCCAAGAGAATTAAAGTCTGCCTCTTCCTATGTCCTCATCGGACAAACTGTTGTAGATGAAATGTTTGGATTTGAAGATCCTATTGGCAAAACACTTCGGCTTAAAAATATGCCATTCACCGTTATGGGCGTTCTCAAAGAAAAAGGGCAGGATTTAATGGGGAACGATCAGGATAACCTGATTATTATGCCTTTCACGACGTATCGCCAAAAGATCAGGGCAGGAAGACGACCTCAAATGGTACGTATCGGTTTTGTCAAAGTCGTCAGTGAAGATAAACTGGAACCGGTTATGCAACGTATTGAATATCTCCTCCGTTCAAGACATCACTTAAAAGAGGGACAAGATAACGACTTTACCGTTCGTAACATGGCAGAACTTGTAGAACAGGTCAAAAAAATCGGCTTTTATCTATCGTTGCTTTTGGCTTCTATTGCCTCTATTTCCCTACTTGTCGGCAGTATCGGCATTATGAATATGATGCTTGTTTCCGTCACAGAACGAACACGAGAAATCGGCACAAGAAAAGCACTGGGAGCGCCGAATAAGTGGATTATGCTCCAATTTCTAACGGAAGCCATCCTTATTTCATTTATGGGCAGTCTTATCGGATTGGCGCTCGGCATCGGATTATCTCAAATCGGTGGTGCTGTGTTTCAAAAAGAAGTTCCTATTTCCATGTGGACAGTTGTCATCAGTGCTTCCGTTGCTATCGTCGTTGGTGTCGTTTCCGGCTTGTTTCCTGCACTTAAAGCCATGAAACTCAACCCGATAGACGCTTTGAGATATCAGTAATATCTGTTTCTAATCCGTAAAAAAAAGAAACAAAAGATATTTTTTACTTGACTTCCCATACCATCCCATGCTATCCCATAAATATACAAAACGGAGAATCGGGGAGCTCCGTATGATTCGGGAAACAGGCAGGGATTATGAGCATAAAACGAAGACTTTTTCTGGATACGGTTACTTCCAAGATAGACGCCAAGGGACGTGTATCTGTTCCTGCCGAATATCGTGCCGTCTTGGATGAAAATGATGCCGACCTTGTTTTGTTTTGTTCTTTCACCTCTCCTTGTATAGAAGCCGTCAGCAGTTCTTTTCTTGAAAAGATAGCCTCACAGATAGAAGGCAATTACAGTCTTTTTTCACCTGAACAAGAAGATTTAACTTCACTTATTTTTGCCGAATCTAAAATTTTCACACCGGATTCTACGGGACGAATCAGCCTGACGGAAAAACTCATCCGTCATGCCGGTTTAACAGATAGTGCCACATTTGTCGGAAAAGGAAGAAGTTTTCAGATTTGGAATCCTGATATTTTGAAAGAACGGCAAATACTCGTCCGTGAACGCTTAAAAGAACAACCCCTTGTTCTTCCGATGAAGGAGGAATAATGCGTCACATTCCCGTTCTTTTAAATGAAGTCATAGAAACTTTAAATCCTCAAAACGGATGTGTTTATGTTGACGGGACTTTCGGAGCCGGTGGGTATACACGAGCTATTTTGGAAAAAGCCCCTACATGTCGTGTTATTGCGCTGGATCAAGATGAAACTGCTATTGCCGGAGGACAGGATTTAGTCAAAGAAATGAACGGTCGTTTGATTTTAAAACACGGTAATTTTAAAGATATGGACACACTTATTGATGA
>JAFQJY010000093.1 GCA_017414845.1 Alphaproteobacteria bacterium
CACCTATCGTCAAAGAGCGTATTGGTTCATCATCTGCCAACAAAAACGCTGTTGCCGCTTCCGGCCAAATAACGTGCGTAATTTTATCTTCTGCTTTATTTCGGCTCATCCTTATGTGTTTATAAAGATTCTTTTCCGCAGAATCCTCATCCCATTTAAGTGTTTGTGCTATGTTAGGCTGAACTAACCTAAGTTTAATACCGAAAAACATCGCATTTTCATCTTCGTTTAAGCGCAACAATCCCAAAAGGACAATTATTCCCCAGAACACTAAAATTAAAAAAGCAGACTTTTTATCCTTATAAACAAGCAAGACAGGAAGACAAAACAACAAAATGCTCACAAAACTCAACCCGTAAACACCCCATACGGAAACAGATTGTAACACAGGCAAACATTCGCCCCAGACATATACGAGTAAATTCCAAGGAAAACCGGTAAAAATACATCCCCTTATCATCTCACATGTTGTCCAACCGACCGCAAAAGAAAGTAATTTTATGAAAGGTGTTCTTCCTAACCGAATAAAAAGCGCACTTATTCCGGAAAATATGCCAAAAAACAAACCGAACCCCAACACAACCAACGGCAGAAAAGCGATAAAACGTCCTCCGTCAATCAAAAGAGCATTTCGTATCCAAAACATAGAAAAAGCCCCTTCGGCAAACCCGAACACACATCCCAACATAAAAAGTTGTTTTTTATTTTCAGCCACTAATAACAGCGCAAACAAAACAGAAAAACTCAAAAACCCAACAGCCGTTATATAATACGGGGCAAACGCACACGTCATAAGAGCGCCCGAAACGGCACATAAAATACTTTGAAACAAAAATCGCCTGTTTTTCATCATAAAAAAAACATATCAAAGAAAAAAACGCTTGTCTATGTTTTTTTGTTGACAAAAACTTATTTTTTCATCACAATACATCCTAGTTTGTTTTTTTATTTTTTAGAAGGGAGAAAAAATATGTTTAAAATTTTAGGAATTTGCTTAGTTACATTGCTTTATTGCACGCCGACTGTCGCACAGATGAAAGACAGTTCCGGTCCTGCAATTTTAAACGTTGTACAGGAAGTTTGTCCGGAAAACAGAAAATGCGGAGAAACCTGTTGCCCTGAGGGACAATGTTGTAACTCAGAAGGATTTTGCTGTAAAGAATGTCCGGATACAATCCTCTGTGAAGCACAAGGACGTTGCATTGAAGTTGTAGACGGATGTGCTTCTTGTGTTGATTGCAGATAAATCGGTTCTGCACCTTTCTATAACGAAAAGGAGTTTTTTATGTCTCTGAGTTCCTCCGAAAAAAAGTTCTGTAAAGGACGGGCAATGACCGAAATTTTAGCGGTTATTGTTATCGCTTCAACCTTATTCTTGGGAATTGTCGGTCTTATCGGTTACATGGTTGCTATGTCAAAAGCTACTGCTATTCAAAAAGAAGCAAATGCCCGTGCCAGTTCTATTATGACCTCTCCTTCCCTTTCAAGAAGTCATGTCGGAGATGCGCTTGCTATGCTCGGTTTTTCAGAAAAGAGCAGTGATTTATTTTGGGGAGCTTATCGGAGAAGCGAGACAAGTTTTGCCGTAACGGTAAAACCGGTTTCAAAATTGGTTTGCGAACTTATTAAGAGGCAAGATTGGAGTTTTCTTGCAGAAATGGATATCAATAATGTCCCCGTTGACAAAGCGTTTTGTCAGTTTGGAGAAAACGCCTTTACTTTCGTCTACGGAACGGCAAAAAAACGAGAGCCTGTTGAACATGATACTTGCCTTGAAAACGAAGTTCCCTGCGACAGTAATTGCTGTTCTGTCGGACAGGACTGCTGTGCCGGCGAATGCTTTACTCCTTGTACCGGCAGTGGCATGACAGGTGCCAGAGATGCTTTCACCTGTGATTGTATTTGCAACGAGCAAAATGGTTTCCAACGCTTAGCAGAAGCCGAGAAATGCATTTGTTTGGAATATCTTGTACAAAATGATGAAGATCCGTCTTATTGTGTAGAATGTAATGAAACGGCCGACTGTCTCGGAAGTTGTCAAGAATGTATCAATCATATCTGTTCTCCCTCTCATTGTTGTGCAGAAACAGAAACACCTTGCGGAAATGATCCGGATAACTGCTGTACCCAAGAAGAAACCTGCTGTAATGATACCTGTTATAAAGCCTGCGATTTTAAAGGTGCCACGGGAAACCGAAATAACAACTGCGAATGTACTTGTGATATACAGAAAGGTTTTAAACTACTTCCCGTAGAAGAGGTTTGTTTGTGTCAGGAGGGTCTTGTTAAACTTCCAAATGGAGAAGGATGTGCTCAATGCAATGTTGATGCAGATTGTGATGGTCGTGGAGAATGTATGGTTTGTAATGAATTTCATATGTGTGTTAAAGGGAGTTGTTGCAAAGAAAATGAAACCCTCTGTGGAGAAAAATGCTGTACCCCCGGAGACATCTGTTGTGGAGACAAGGAGTGTTGTTC
>JAFQJY010000094.1 GCA_017414845.1 Alphaproteobacteria bacterium
ATTTGCTTTAACCATTTTAATAGCTTCGTCCAACGTATAAAGTTGTGTTGCATCAAAAGAAGCATACGTTGCTTTTAATTTCTTACCCATATGAGCCATTTTTAAACTCCTTCCACTTCAACGCCCATGGAACGAGCCTGTCCGGCAACCGTATTCATGGCAGATTCAACAGTTGTACAGTTCAAATCCGGCAACTTTTTCTCAGCAATTTCTCTGACTTGAGCCATTGTGAGTTTTCCGGCTTTGACTTTACCCGGCTCTTTGGAAGCGCTCTTCAAACCGGCAGCCTGTTTAATAAAGTAACTGACCGGCGGTAATTTCGTCACAAAAGAGAAAGTTCTGTCAGCATAAGCCGTAATCACAACAGGAATCGGCATTCCCGGTTCCATTTTCTGTGTTGCAGCATTAAATGCCTTACAGAATTCCATAATATTTAAACCTCTTTGACCCAAAGCAGGACCAACGGGAGGAGAAGGATTTGCTTTACCTGCAGGAATCTGCAATTTAATAAAGCCAATAATTTTTTTTGCCATTTTATAACCTCATTTACATGTTAGGATTCTTTTGAAGTTTTGTGGTTCGAAGAATGGCTCTTCTTCCACCGACAAAAAGCCCGAATCCAACCAAGACTTTTTATCGTTAAACTTTTTCAACCTGCGTGAATTCAAGTTCCACCGGCGTTGAGCGTCCGAAAATAGACACTAACACTTTCAAACGAGAATGTTCCAAATCCACTTCTTCCACCGTACCGACAAAAGAAGCGAACGGACCTTCGTTTACACGAACCTGTTCACCGGTTTCATACACAACAGCCGTTTTCGGAGAGGAAACACCCTCCTGCATCTGCTGAATAATTCTCTGAGCCTCAGCTTCCGTCATTGCCAAAGGTTTTTTACCACCCAAGAAACCGGAAACTTTCGGTGTATTTCTGATCATATGCCATGTTTCATCCGTCATATCCATCTGAACCAACACATATCCGGGGAAGAATTTACGTTCAGACTGAACTTTTTTACCTTTTTGAATATCAACAACAGTTTCAACAGGCACCAAAATCTCACCGAAATGAGCAGACAAACCTTTTTTCTCAACCTGTTCTCTAATTGACTCCGCCACTTTTTTTTCAAAGCCGGAGTACGCATGAACGACATACCAACGCATAGACTTTACGCTCCAATTCCCAAAATAAGTTTAATCGTATTAGCAGAAATCCAATCCGCAGCAAAGAAATAAAAACCTAAAACAACACACATCACCATAATGACGAGCGTCATATGAAAAGCGGCTGCACGACTCGGCCAAGTAATTTTGGCGACTTCTTGTTTAACTTGCCTTAAGAAGGCGAATGGATTCATCATAGCTATAAAATTCCTTTCTTCCCTTTGTATTTGCCTTTTTTCGGAAGTGGCAGGGGCGACAGGAATCGAACCCGTAGCCCTCGGTTTTGGAGACCGATGCTCTACCAATTGAGCTACGCCCCTATAAGCCTTCCGAATCGCTTCAAAAAGACAAAGACGAGGAATTGTATCCAAAAAGCAAACAAAAATCAACCCTTTTTTTTAATTTTTTTAAGTTTTTTTCTTAAATGGGATAAAAAGAACCCAAAAGAGCGATTTTCCAAGGTGTTTCAGGATTATTCGGGGGAAAAACTTCCCCCTTTAAATCACAACCGATTGGAACAGATGGGATAGGCTAACCCATCAATCAGCGTACCGGCGCAACAGGCACCCTCGGTCGCCGACTTGCGGTAAGGTTTACAGTCTTTAACCAACGATGTTGTCGCCGCCGTACATTTTCCGTCAGCATTGTAAGTTGTACAGTAGGGTATTCTACCACTTACAACGCATACTCTAACAAAATCAAACTTGTACGGCGTACCGGAACAACAACTTCCTCTCTTTGGATTTCCGTCCTCATAATACTCACTCACATACGGCGTACTGGAACAAGAACCTCTACCCGTACACTTCCCGTTCTCATCATAATAAGAACAATAGGCGGTATAACCACTGCTGACACAATAGTTCACATAACCACCGTTGG
>JAFQJY010000095.1 GCA_017414845.1 Alphaproteobacteria bacterium
TATTGATGTCTGCCGGTGCTTCTTCTATCAATTTAATGGATGGAACGATTTTCGCATAAATCGTCATCCCGTTTTCTAAGGCTCTGAGTTGTTCCAGTTTCTCCGTATCTTCCAAAACACCGACGGGCAGGGATACAAACTTCCGTAAACTTTGGGCATTATAAACATAAATGCCGATATGCCAGTAAGCAAAATCATTTTCGCCCCCGTTATCTCTGTTATGAGGGAGAGGGTTTCTTGAAAAATAAAGCGCTCTACCGACATTTTCTTCTCCTCTTAATCCCATCGCAATTTTTACATAAGCGGGATCGTTTATTTCTTCTCTTTTTGTAATCTTTTTACCGACCGTAACAATATCTGCGCCTGTTTCTTCCATAATTTTTATTAAATCCAAATCCAGTTTCGGATCTACACTGATGCCGTCGCCTTGAAAATTGACGATAATGTCATATTTCGTGCCGTCAGGGTCTATTTCTTTAAGTGCTGCGGAAATTCTGTCTGTGCCGGAGGGAAGGGAGGCATCCGTTAAAATACATTTAGCACCGAATTTTTTGGCTTCGTCAATAATTTCCTGATCTCCGGAGGCAATATAAACATCTTCGGCAGGATGAACCGTCAGTGCGTGTTCGTAGACATGTTGAATAACAGTTTTCCCGTTCACAAGTGCCAGAGGTTTGTTCGGTAAACGGGTTGATTTTAAACGTGTCGGTATCATAACGGCAACTTTTGACATTTTATTCTCCTTTCAAGGCTGTTTTGATTTTTTCAATAATTTCTTTTTTTTCCTGTTCGGGATAAGGTTCTGCTTTCTCACTCCAAACCGTCCCCGGCCATGCTTTATCCCCTTCAAATCGGCAGATAATATGGACATGCAGTTGTGGGGTCATATTTCCAATCATAGCGACATTCGTCTGTGTCGGATTAAACAGATTCGCCATGACATTTTCTGCCCGTTCAATTTCACTCATGAGTGTCAGACGTTCCTCATGCGTTAAATCACGCATACTTTTAACGCTGTCTTTTTTCGGAACAAGAAATATCCACGGATAGTTTTTGTTGTCCTCAAACAACACCGTACAAAACGGTAAATCGCAAACATAATCTTTTTTTTGTAAAGCAGGATGTAACATTTATTTTAACTCCTTTAATAAATAATCGGGGAAAGCACCCTCTCGTACGGCAATTTCATCCAGTGTTTCGCCGTTTTGAAGTAAATCGTGGGTAATGCCCGTTCCTGTAATTAAAACGGTTTTTAAACCACACTCTTTTGCTCCTTTAATGTCCGTACGAACAGTGTCGCCGACCATAACCGTTCTTTCAGGTGCTGTTTGTGACAGGCGCAGGGTATATTCATAAATTTCCGAATACGGTTTTCCGAACCAGTAAACTTTTCCGCCTCTGTCCTCGTACCACTTGCCCAGCAGTCCTTGAACGACATGCTTTTTATCTCCCCTGAACGCAAAGTGGTCAGGATTCGCACAAATGGCAGGCAAACCTTTTTTCAGCGCTTTTTCGGCGTCAGGTAAAAAAGGGTCTATGTTTTCTAAATCTTCGCCGGGGATAACTTCCAATGAACCGAAATAGACGGCACTTGCTTTTTCTAAATCAGGGGTGTATCTATCCAAGACCTTTTCAAAAAGTCGGTCGTTCGGGCGTCCGATAATGGCAAATTTTCCGTTTTTTCCCACAACGGTATCCAGAAAGTTTTCCTTTTCCATTTTGTCCTTTAAAACATCAGCCGACGGAATAATTTTCGTATAATGAATTCCTTGTTTCATACCGAGTGTGTGATGTTTTTCTTTCAGGTGTTCGGAAACGGTTGTAGAGTTAGACAGAATATAAATTTTTTTTCCTGTTCTTTCCAAGTTTTCCATAATAGGAAGCGCATTCGGAAAATAACCTTTCCCATCCCACAAAACACCGAAGATATCAATGAAAAAAGCATCTGTTTCAGGGGCAATATCCAAAAGGGAACTTATGTTTTTCATTCTGAAAATCCTGTTAAATGTGTTTTTTCTTTATCGTAGAGGGTGTAGGCTTTACGAATAACATTCAGGGCTTCGGCAGGACCTAAAAAACGTTCAATGCGAACCTCTTTGTTTTCCAATACCTTATAGTCCTCAAAAAAACGTTGTAGTGTTTTTAATGTATGCGGAGAAAGTTCCGAAATGTCTGTATAATGCGCAAATTCGGGGTCGTCTAAGTGGATAGAAATAATCTTATCATCTTCCTGTCCTTGATCAATCATCTTCATCACGCCGATAGGACGTGCTCTGACAATGCTCAAGGGGGCAATGGTTGCCTGTCCTAATACCAAAATATCCAACGGGTCATTATCTTCACAATAAGTTTGCGGGATAAAACCGTAATTTGCAGGATAATGAACAGAACTGTATAAAATCCTGTCTACACGCATCAAACCGCTTTTTTTATCCAGTTCGTATTTAATTTGAGACCCTTTCGGAACTTCAATAATGGATGAAACGTTTTCTGCGGGATTGTCGCCCCTGTCAACATGATGCCACGGATGCATATTTTCTCCTTATTGCCCGAACAAATCTGCCGGCTTTTCGTATTGCGTCGTGTCTTCTTTCAAAAAGTCCCGAAGAGGTTGTGCAATATTAAACCGATGTGTTATCCGACGTTTTTCTACGGTGTTTCTGGGTTCTGCCATAATGGAAAAATCCGTACTGCCGTCTGAAAGTTCTGACATTAAAATCTTGGCATTTTTAAATTCAAGATTTTTAAACGATTTTTCAAAGCCGTCTTTTGACGCTTCGCCGATGTAGCGAATATATCCCTCACCACCAATATCTATTTCCATATTTTTCAGTTGCATTCTGCCGTTCTCCATCAAAACGGTTATTTCTGCCTGTCCTAATCCGCTCATTTGCAAACCTTGAATATTCATCTGTTTTGCAAGTGAAGACAGACTGAACGCTTTATCCTTAAAAATAAATGACATATTTGTATGATACGGTATCCAAACAGGATCAATTCTGAATTTTCCGCCGGCGACATTCAGTGTCATTTTAGAGATGTTCATTTGTTTTTTAGAGGAATCAAAATAGAATGTTGAATCTATTCCCTTAAACGGCAAAAGCGTTGTCATAGATTGAATAAAAGCTGTTTGTGCCTGTGATGTGCCGAAAGGAACAAGCGAAGAAATAGTCAGAAGAGTGCTCAACTGATTGACATTGACATTTTCATAATCAAAAGAGACATCATTGAGTAAAAGGTGCAAAGGACCGGAAACGTTCATGGCATTGATGAGATGAACATAGCCTTTCATCTGAATATTTCCTTCCAAATTCCGAATATTCTTATCAAACAGAGAAGAAATTTGAGGAAGTTGGATACCCTGACTTTCAAAAACAATCGGAGCAACAGTTTCAATAGAAGTCATAAAATCGCCGGTATAGGGGTTAAAATAACCTCCGCCTTTGACATCTATCATATTGTTTTTCGTTTTAAGCAAGGCGTTAAAATAGTTTTTGGCATCAACCTGAATATCTAATGAAAAAGGCAGTTTAAAAGCATCACTTGCCAAAGAAACCTCAGGAGAAACAAGAGCAATTTGTGTCCCATCCGCATTTGTTTCCGTTTGGAAGGAGGCCTCTTTAATAGAAACTAAATCATCTGTATAGGTACCGTTCTTTCCTGAAATTTTGATAGCACCGTTTCTTTCCAATAAATGATAACCGGCTAAAATTTGTCCGTCTCTGAATGCTATGACCAGCGGTTTTTTGCCGGTGTTTTCATCTGTTGTCTCTTCGGATTTCTTTTGAAGATCGTAAGACCCTTCGGCAATAAGGGCATTGATATTCAAAAGATTATCTTTTAGGGTGAATAAAAACGGTTTTTGCGGAGAAAGAACAACACGTAAGGTACTTGCCGAAACGGTTGTGTCGTAAAATTGTTTTGATGGCCCGAATAAGATAAGTGTTGACGGTTTGGTTATGGTATATTGACAAGCCGTATCCCGACAATCCAGCGTTCCGATAAGATTGACCTGTACCGATTCCAAATTTATAAAGGGTGTTTGGATATTTTTGAGCATTACATTAAATGCGTCATCGGTTTTGATACTGCGTAAATCTTTTCCCCAAACAACATTGTAAAGTTCAAATTCAGCCGTAAAGGGTTTATCTTGTGAACCTTCTGTAATATTAAGAGCCGTTTTAATGTTGATACGGTCGTCTTTTGCAGGTGTGATATCTACGTTGAGGATTTTTTCCCGTGCATCTTTCTTCATAATGAGTGAAGTGTTGAGGGCGCTCAAATTCTTTCCTGTCGTTTTAAGAGAAATTGTTCCGCTTAAATCTTCCGGCGCCATTTCGGGAAGGGTAATCTTGCCGTTCTCTATGGCAAATTTCCAAGAGGTTCCGATGTTGGAAAAATTGAGTGTCAATTTACTTTGAATTTTCAAAAATTCTCCGGAATAAATGAATGGAATAACCAACTGATTTTTCATATCCATATCACCGTTTCCGGTAAATTCAATAGGAACTTGATAGGTGTCGTTTCCGATGAGCAGTTTGGCGTTTCTAATCTGGATAGATTGAATCTTGACACGATCTTGCCCGTCTTTAAAAATGCCGATTTTTTCAAAAAAGGAGGCAAAATCGCTAAAATTAAAACCGTCAAATCCTTTGTCTGTCAATTGAATGGTTAAACCGTCAATATCGGCAATGGATATTTTCCGCTTTAACAGATTCATAAATGTATATTGCAGTTTAATGTTTTTAATCTTAAACAGACCTTTGCTATGACGAATATCGGACAAAGTTATTTCAGAAAGATTATGTCCCGTTACGTTAAATGAAACATCGGAAAGATTATGACTTTTCAGATATTCTTCCATAATCGGCGTGAATTTAAAGTAGAAGTTAAAAAACAGCGCAAAAAATGTAATACCGAACACATAAATTGAAGTGATAAAACACGCCCAGATCAAATTTAAAATAAGCAAAGGTTTTTGATATTTTTCTTTGAATATAAGAACTTGTTGTTGCGCCAAATGAAAATAGCGACGAACTTCTTTCATATTTAAGTCAAAATCGGAAGAAGTTGCCTTTGATTTTTTTTCAGGTTGAGCTGCCTGTTCTATTTCGTGTTGCTCATGAGATTGTTCAATTAAAGAGGCTAAACTGGCGTCGGCAGAAAATCCTCCACCGCCGTATGTCGGGCCGACAGGCTGGTGCTCTTGAATTTCCGGTTGTTGTGGCGCAGGCTGTGGCTTCGGCGTTCTGACCATCCCGGGAGGAGGAGCATAAGGTGAGGTCGGTTGTGCCGTCGGTACCGGTTGTGTCGGTGCCGTCGGTTGAGACTGTGTCGTCTGTGGCTGTTTCGGAGGTGCAAACCCCGGAACGGGATTTGTCGTTGTCGGATCAATCAACCCTTGTAAATCAAAGGATTTAGGTTTCCCGAAGAAGGGAGGGGGTAAGGGTGTTTTGTTATTTGATTCGTCAGTCATGGCTCTCCTTTTTCTCTCTTTTGATTCTATTCTAGCACCAAATTATAAAATAGCAAGCATGTCTTTAAATTCTTTTTCATTTATTGTCGGAATACCTAATTTTTCGGCTTCTTTTTCTTTACTGCCGGCATCTTCTCCTAAAACGACGAAGTCTGTTTTTTTAGAAACACTGCCGGATATTTTGGCGCCGGCTTTTTGTGCCATTGCTTTTGCTTCCGGACGGGTCAGGGTCGGCAATGTTCCCGTAAAAACAATTGTTTTTCCGGATAAAGCCGTTTGTTCGGATGTTTCTTCAAACGGTTGTATGTTGATTTTATTTAAAAGTTCTTCTATGAGTTTCTTGTTGTTTTCTTCACGGAAAAATTCTATCAGGTAAAGTCCTGTCGTTTCGCCGATGTTTTCAATATTTGTCAGTGTAACGAGAGCGTCCTCTTGTTCCATAACGGAAAGAATTTTATCAATTGTACCGAATGTTTGTGCTAAAAGACGTGCCGTTGCTGTCCCGATTTCAGGAATGCCCAGTGCAAAAATGAATCTGTCCAACGGTGTTTTTTCACGAACTTTTTGAAGCGCCTGTAAGAGGTTAGAGGTTGATTTTTCGCCCCATCCGTCCATATGTTTCAATTCTTCCGTTTTTTCAGGTAGTTCAAAAATATCTGAGGCTGTTTTTATCCATCCCTTTTCCCAAAAGAATTGAATGTTTTTAGGACCTAACCCCTCAATATCCAAAGCATCTTTTGATGCAAAATGAATAAGTCGTTCCACTTGCTGTGCAGGACAAACCAAACCACCGGTACAATAATGGGATGCTTCTTCTCGGGCAACGTGGCTCCCGCAAACAGGACATTTTTCGGGAAAAGTAAAAATTTCTTCCGTTCCGTTTCTTTTTTCGGGTAAGACACGAACAACCTGAGGAATAACATCTCCGGCACGTTGAATGACAACGGTATCTCCTTGCCGAATATCTTTTCTGACGAGTTCGTCAGCATTATGAAGTGTTGCATGAGAAACCATAACCCCGCCGACATTGATAGGTTCTAAATCTGCGACAGGTGTCAGAACGCCTGTTCTGCCGACTTGCAGACGGATGGTCCGTAGTTTCGTTTGGGCTTGTTCGGCAGGAAATTTATGCGCAATAGCCCAACGGGGAGCCCTGCTGATAGCGCCCAGTCTTTTTTGATAATCAATTCTGTTGACTTTATAGACAACGCCGTCTATGTCATAAGCAAGAGAGGCTCTTTTTTCACTCATTTGCGTAAAGTAGCGTTCTAAACAGGCTCTCGTCGGACAGAGAGAAATATCAGAACTGACAGGAAATCCCCAACGTTTAAGTTTTTCTAAAAAGGCACTGTGTGTATCCCATAAAAGTTCACTGGCATAACCGTAAGTATAGCCGAACAGACTGAGTTTTCTTTCTGCCGTAATATTCGGGTCTAATTGTCTTAAAGAACCGGCCGCGGCGTTTCTCGGATTGGCAAAAGGTTTTTCTGCCGTCTGATTGAGTTCAAAGAAATCGGCTTTTGTCATATAGACTTCCCCTCTGATTTCAATTTCTTTGGGATAATCCGGTCCGTTCAGTTTTTGAGGTAAGCCGATAATGGTACGCATATTTTCCGTAATATCCTCGCCGACGGCTCCGTCGCCACGGGTAGCCCCTTGTACAAAAACACCGTCAATATAGAGAGCGGAAAAAGACAGACCGTCAATTTTCGGTTCGGCAACAAATTCAATTTGTTCCAAAGGAAGAAGTCCTAAAAAGTTTCTGATTTTTGTTTCAAATTCGCCGATTTCAGGAATGGAAAAAATGTTGGCAAGCGAAAGCATAGGTTCTTTATGCGTGATTTTTTGAAATTCCTTAGAGGCTTTTGCTCCTACCTTAAAAGAGGGACTGTTTTTAAGAATGAGGTCAGGGAAGCGTTTCTCAACAGCCTCGTTTCTTCTTTTAAGTTCGTCATATTCCCAGTCTGCTAAAAGAGGGGCATCATCTTGATAATAAGCGTCATCAAATTTGGCTAAATCACGTGCCAGATTTTGAAGTTCGGAAAGGGCTTCTTCTCTTGTTAAATCTTCCACTTTTTTTGTTCTTAAAGACATGATTTTAAAAGCAACTCCTTAGCATTATGACGGGCAGAATCGGAAACAGAGGCGCCTGAAAGCATACGGGCAATTTCTTCTGTTCGTTGTTCGTCGGAAAGTTTTGTGACGGTTGTCAGTGATGAAGTATTTTGTTTATCCACGTGCAGATGTATATGACCGAAAGAAGCAACTTGTGGTGAATGTGTAACGAGTAAAACCTGTTCTTTTTTGGACAGTTTCAGCAGACGTTCTCCGACGGCACTGGCCGTTGCGCCTCCGATACCCGAATCAACCTCGTCAAAAATAAGAGTCATACCGGACTCTGCCAGATTGAGTTTAAGTGCCAACATAAAGCGTGCCAGTTCACCGCCGGAGGCGATTTTGTGCAAAGGGCCAAGAGGTGTTCCGGCATTTGTTGAAATCATAAAACAGGCTGTGTTCAATCCGAGAGGGGTTGCCTTTTCCTCATCCAGTTTGGAAAGTTCCGTTTTAAAAGTTGCTTTTGACAATTTTAGTGCCGGCAGTTCCGCCATAACGGATTTATCTAAGGCCATTGCGGTTTTTTGGCGCAAGTCATTCAATCGGTCGGCTTCATCCAGATAGGCACGTCTGAGACTGCTTTCTTCTTTTTGA
>JAFQJY010000096.1 GCA_017414845.1 Alphaproteobacteria bacterium
CAGATGAAAAAATATCCACAGGACATTTTTTCCCTTAGCGCCCCTCTCGGTTCGAGCCCTTCCTTCCTTAAAAAAGCCACCCTTGCGGGTGGCTCTTTTGGCGGAGAGTACAGGACTCGAACCTGTGCATGGCTTTCACCATGACGGATTAGCAATCCGCTGCATTACCGCTCTGCCAACTCTCCAACAATATTGTCCTTTATAAACGATTCGTTTTTCTTCGTCAAGTATAAAAATATACTTTCTCACCGAAAAGTTAAATTTTCAGAATAAACAATTACCGTCTGATATCTTCTCCGTTATTTTTTCTTTAACTTAACCTCGGGCAACGGCTCTGAATGCCTGCTGTAAAAACTGGTTCTGGTTCTCTTTTTCAGATGGGGTTATAAGACGTTTTTTCTCCATATCATACGGAAGAAGACATCCGTTGACCGCCATAAAATCACCTTTCATTATCAATTTACCTTTATCAAATTGTTCACGATGAACGAAAACAGAACCGTCTTCCTTATATGTATAGGCTTTTTCTTTTGATTTATGTCCGTCTCTATCATACTCTGTTGTCATAAAAGGACGTTCCATAGAATCATAAAAAGATTTTTTGGTTGTCTTAAATATTCCGTTTTCCCTATCATAAACAGAAATCTTTTTTATAGCTTTTTTCCCCTTATTAAAATTCGTCTGAATACATCCGCTCGGTTCTTTTGTTCCCTTACCCTCGTAAACATATTCATTTGTATAGTTTATTTGTCCTTTTTCATCAAAATGTTCTGTTTTTGCCTTACGTTCCTGTGCATCGTAATATGTTGTTTTAACAGGGCGAAAAGTTCCTAATTTTTCGTCATAAACGCTATCTTCCGAATTTTCCTTTGTCCCGTCCTCACGAAAACGAGTTTGTATTCCGACCTTAGGCAACGTTGTTTTCTCATCAGCATATATATACTGATTTTCACATATAATACGACCGACATCATCCGTATATACGGTTCTGTCTTTTCTTCCAAACGGATCTTTAAAAACTTCTCTCTGTGCCATTTTAAACTCCTTTTCTGTGATTAGAATAACATATTTTTCATCAAAAATCAAGTTTAATAATGGCAAACATAACAACAAGATATATTCATCAAAAAAAGGCACGTCCGAAAATATCAAACGTGCCTTTGTATCAAAACAGATCAGATACTAATCACATTTTTCTGCTTCTTTTGGAGGAATACAGTTTTCAAACACTTTAAATGCACTTGCAAAAGCGTTCATAATACCTGTTTTGTCATTCAATGTACCTGAACCGATACCTGAATTACTCAAATAGTTACCTCCGATACTGTAAGCGATGATATTGTGACCTGAGAACGCACTACAAGATCTGATAATCTCCTTGACGTAATCTAATGCCGTCATGTAAACATCATTCGTCAACCGACCTTCCGTACGTACGTAAACCCGCTTATCTACAATAGCGTTCGGATCCGTTTTGTAGACTAATCCTCCGTTCCTGCTAAACCGAGCATTGTCATCATACCCTCTCAGGACAACTTTATTTCCGACAACTTCTCTTCTCGTAATAGCTGTCATACGGAACTTCACATCCATTGTCTTAACCTCTCCGTTTGCATTTGTGTACACATATGGATACGTTCTGAACGATGCGGGAATACTCTTATAAGTTCCGTCAATGGTACCGTCATCCGTATACTGTTGAGGCTTGACATAGTTATCATCGTGTAACTCCACGTCCATACCACGCATTTCACCGTTATAAGTCAGACAATACGATGGAGTTAAACCGGCTTTTTTGATATTTGAATAAATACCGGTTGTTAAACCGCAATATTTTCCACCCGTCCCCGGATAAACATTTTCAGAACCATCTGTCATCAACAGGAAAAGCGGTGCATTATCTCCACGTCCCAAGCTGTCTTCAATAGCCTCCTTCAAACCACACCCCGTACAGGTGTCGCCCATCGTATCAAGACTATTGACTGCTGAAAGTAAACGACTTTGCTTATACGTATCATATTTCAGAATTGTCGCACCACCTGAACCAAACGTATAAATACCGACTTTAATCTTTTCCCAGTCATATTCTTTCTGTTCAAACACGGCTCTCAAAGAATCTTTCACCATATCATAGTAATTAGGACTGTTTTTCATACTGCTGGACATATCCAAAATCAACACAATACCGTCGTAGGGTGTCGGACATTCGTCAAGCAACATTCATTTCCCCTCAGCCTGATTGTAATAGGCATATTTCATAACGTCATCCTCACCGCCGGCAACCGTACCATGCTCTCCATTTCTGTCCGGACAACAGAACATTTCGTCTTTTACAATGGATGCCCCAGGTATATTAATCGCACCTGTAAATGCCGGAACAAGATACTCTCCCTCCACACAACAACGCATTTCTTGATTCTGTGCAGGATCATATCCGTAAACGGTAACGTTATTATTTTTCGGCTTATCACAAGTTCCTGTCCAAGCCGTAGAAGAACTGCCTCCTGTATTACCCCAAGTACATATCGGCGTTTCAGAATATTTACAACATTCCTCACACTCGTTTTCAGTTCTACACCAACCGTCAGACGAACAACATCTGTTCACGCTTTCCTTACAGACATTTCCCGTTCCGGATTGTTCATCATAACCACAACATTCCTCACTTGCCGTACACTCTTGGGCAATATCGGTACAGCATGTACCTTCCGTACAGGCTACACCGTTACAACAATCCTCTGTCGCCGAACAACCGTTCTGCTGAAGTGGTAAACAACAGACACTTTCTGCCGATGCTGAGGCTTTTTGAACGTTAACGTCACATTCGGCATTTACTTCACAGCAATCTGATTTATCCGTACAGCTATTTCTGAGCGGAACACAGCAGGCGCCATCCGTACACATCATTTTATTACAGCAATCCTCGTTTTCCGTACAGCCTTCGCCACGTTTCGGAATACAGCATACATTTTCCGTTCCGTGGGCAACCGTACAGGCATTTCCTTCATCACAACACTCATTTGCATCAGTACAAAGAGACTGTAACGGAACACAACATTTACCGTCCGTACAAGGCGTATTTCCGCAACAATCCTGTAACGTATCGGAACATCCCTCTGCTTTTAAGGGCAAGCAACACCGATTATTGACACAGGAATAGTTATCACAACAATATCCCTTTGTGTCATTTTCATCAACAGGTTCGCATTTTATCTCCCCGAAAGGAACACAGCAAGTTCCCTGACATTCATACTCTTTATTATTACTTGCAAAACAGCAGTCATCCTTACTTTGACAGGTATTACCGAGTGGTGCACAGCAAGAACCGGAAGTACACGGCAATCCGTGACAACATTCATTTTCATTTGTACACGCATCTTTTCTGTCCGTACAACAGGTTCCGTCCGTACAAGCGATTCCGCCACAACATTCATTTCTTGACGTACATCCCTCACTTTGCATCAGGACGCAACAGACATTTTCAACGCCTGTTGTCGTATCACACCCGAGGCTCTCATCACAACAATCCGTCGGTGCAGAACACTCAGTCCCTTTCGGTGCACAACATACCCCGTTAGAACAGCTGAATTCATCGTTACAACAATCATCAGCCGATCCACAAGAAGCCTTTGTGCCGGCACAGCATACTCCATCCGTACATGGCAAATTACCACAGCACTTATCTCCGGCTTCACAAGAGTCCTTAGCATCAATACAACACTGACCTTTACATTCGTTATCTATACACTCTTCACAATTCTCGGCATTACAATCATCTTTGCTGACGCATTCAACACAGCGACCGTTTCCATCAAAAACCTTTCCGGCTGGACATTTACATTGACAATTTTCATCAATATACGCTCCTGTTGATGTATCACATGCAACAGAATCACAAACACACTCGCCGTTTTCAACATGCTTATTTGCTTCACAGCGACAGAGACCGTCTATTTTCTTGAAACCCCTTGTCTCGTCACAGGCACAACTGCAATCTTCTCCGTCACGTTGTCCGCTCAACCCTTCCCCGACACACGGCGAATGACAGGCGTCATTACAACACACCTGATTCCCTGTACAGCAGTTAGACCCGCAACAAGTTGCTCCCTTAGGACAACACCCCCCCTCACAAGCAACATCCGTCTTATTCGGACAACATCGTGAAAAGGATCCTCTTCCACCGGATTGAATACAGTGTTCATTATCTTTATTACAACAAGTCAATCCGCAAGGTACCTGTTGTTTGGTACAAACAGCTGCCCGTTTCAGGCTTAAACCGTTATATACAAAAGCAAATTCATTACCGGACTCGGAACATTCCGCATTATTATCACAGACTTCTCCGGCAGGTGCCCATGCACACTTACCGTTGATTTCCATCCTTTCCAAATAGGAAAAATCCATCCCCATCAAAATCTCACACGCTTTTTTACGAACAACAGAGACATTGACAACAAAGGTATCTTTGGAGAGTTTTGTATGTTTCCAGTGATAACCGTTGTCTTCATCAGCAAATCCCAAAGCAGTCAACGCCTCATTTACGGCAGCATTAGCAAGTGCCGGAGAGGTCATAATACTGGCAGCACGTTCATTTGACATTGTCTGAATGGTATTAGCCTGATTCTTTGCAATAACATAACTGTACAGCAACAAAGAACCGACGGATAACAAAACGATTATACAGATAACAGCCAGAATCTCCACCATTGAGCGTCCTGACTGACAACAAGAATCCTTTGAATTATTATTAGTACACATTTTCTCTCTCCTTTATACTAATGCCCCTATTCTTACATTGTACTCCCCTAAAAAAAGATTTGCAAGTACTTTTTTAGTTTTTCAAAAAAAATAACGAGTCGCAAACTTTACTTTGCGTTTTAATCCGTTTTCAGGCGTTCTAAAATCTCTTGTTCTTTGACCAGTTCCGAGTTTTCCAATGCGTATGTATATGCCGTTTTTCCATCATTATCCGTCACACGGATATCAGCACCGGCATCCAACAATAATCCAACGATTTTAGGGTTTATTGTTTTTTCAGAGGCTAATATCAGTGCCGTTTTACCATCAACATTTCTGTCATTGACGGAAGAACCGAGTTCCAGCAACTTTTGAACAACAGATTCCCTTTTGTTATTATAAACCGCCCACATCAGCGCTGTTGCCCCGTAATCATCGTGTTCGTAGAGATTACTTCCGTTGCTTATTAAAGCATCTAATATTTCAGGATTCGGATTGTTTTCTGCCGCATACATCAAAGCAGTTGCCCCACCATCTCCACGTGCATAAACATCTGCTCCGGCATCCAACAAACTTTTCAAGACTCCTACATCCCTGTTACTCCTTGATGCCCACAATAACGGCGTCATGCCAAAACTGTCAGAAGCATTGACATCAGCACCGCCTTCTATCAAAATATCCACAACCTCTTTCTCATTATGAACGCACGCCCACATCAGTGCTGTCGTTCCGTCCATATCACTTTCTTCAATAAAAGCCCCCTTAGATAAAAGATAACTGATGACTTTCGGATTTTTTGTTTTTTCCGCCGCCCAAAGCAACGGTGTTGTCCCCGTATTATCCTTAGCATTGACAAAAGCACCTGCTTTTACCAGAGCATCAATCACATCCAAAGATGAATTGACACGAACGGCCCACATCAAAGGTGTCAGACCGTTTTCATCCCGTTCATCCACAGGATAACCTCTGTCTAAGACATCAAGAACCTCACTTAAAACCCCTTTTTGAGAAACAGCGATCAACTCCCCCGTTTCGGCACAAGAGGGAAATGAAAAACAGCACAACAATAAAAACAAAACCATTCTTTTCATCATTCTTTTATAGTACCTTTTTTAACGTGAAAAATCAAGCCTTTTTTCATTGATTTTTTAAGCAAAAAAACATATACTTGCAAAAAAAACAAAAAGAAAGAAGGTAAAATGAGCAGTTTTATTAAAATCAAAGGTGCACGAGAACATAATCTTAAAAATATTGATGTCAATCTCCCGAAAGAACAACTGGTTGTCATTACGGGATTGTCGGGAAGCGGAAAATCTTCCCTTGCTTTTGACACCATTTATGCCGAGGGACAAAGAAGATATGTAGAAAGCCTGTCTGCTTATGCCCGTCAGTTCTTGGATCTGATGAAAAAACCGGACGTTGATTTGATGGAGGGACGTTCTCCCGCTATTTCCATTGAACAAAAGACAACTTCTAAAAATCCTCGTTCCACTGTCGGAACCGTTACGGAAATTTACGATTATATGCGTCTGCTTTGAGCAAGTATCGGCGTTCCTTATTCACCGGCGACCGGACTTCCCATTGAAAGCCAGACTATCTCTCAAATGGTGGATAAGGTTATGCTTTTTTCCGAAAGGACAAAACTTCATCTCTTTGCGCCTGTTGTTCGTGAACGTAAAGGAGAATATAAAAAAGAATTGGCTTTGTGGATAAAAAAAGGCTTTACTCGTTTTAAAATTGACGGTCTGATCTATGATGCGGAAGAACTGCCTGCACTCAACAAAAACAACAAACACACCATCAGTATTTTGGTTGACAGACTTGTCGTTAAAGAAGGGATTGAATCCCGTCTTGCCTCCTCTTTTGAAACAGCATTAAATCTTTCTGACGGATTGGCAGTCATTGAGGAAATTGAAACAGAAAAAGAAACACTTTTTTCTTCCAAATTTGCTTGTCCCGTTTCCGGTTTTACCATCCCTGAAATAGAACCACGTATGTTTTCTTTCAACAATCCGAACGGTGCCTGTCCTGTTTGCGGAGGACTGGGAGTCAAACTTTATGTAGACCCTGATTTGGTTATTCCCGATAAAACGAAACCACTCAACAAAGGTGCTATCGCACCGTGGACAGGCTCTACGGGGGAAATGTACTCATGGCACGAATATGCTCTCAACCACTTAGTTCGTTTTTTTGGCTTAGACCCTAAAACTCCATGGCAGAACATTCCTTCGGAAGTTCAAAATGCCATTCTTTACGGAAAAGGTTCTTATGAAGGTGTTATTCCCAATATGGAACGCCGTTATTTGGAAACACAATCCGACAGAATGCGGGAAGAAATTGCTAAATATCAAAATAATGCTCCTTGTGAAGCCTGTCACGGAGAACGTTTAAAACCGGAAGCACTCTGTATTAAAATAGACGGAAAGAACATCGCAGAAGCCACACATCAATCTATTGAAAGCGCAAAAGAATGGTTTCTTTCTCTGGGAAACAAACTTTCCCCGAAAAACGCACAGATTGCCGAACGATTACTAAAAGAAATCAACGAACGTTTTATGTTTTTGACCAATATCGGTCTCGGTTATTTATCACTTGACAGAATGGCAGGAACTTTATCCGGTGGAGAAAGCCAACGCATTCGTCTTGCCTCACAAATCGGCTCAGGGCTGACCGGTGTTTTATACGTATTGGATGAACCCTCCATCGGGTTACATCAAAAAGACAACGACCGTTTAATTGCGACTTTAAAACATCTTAAAAACCTCGGCAACACCGTTATTGTCGTTGAACACGACGAAGACACCATACGAACGGCTGATTATGTTGTAGATATGGGACCGGAAGCAGGACGCCACGGTGGACATATCGTCGCAGAGGGTACACCTGCACAAATAGAAGCCAACCCGATGAGTATTACAGGACAATATCTCTCAGGTATGCGTCAAATACCCGTTCCGACGGAACGCAGAAAAGGGAACGGAAAAAAATTGACGGTTCAAGGTGCATCTGTTCATAACCTTAAAAATGTTGA
>JAFQJY010000097.1 GCA_017414845.1 Alphaproteobacteria bacterium
GATACCTGCATTGATTGTGGTATCTGTATCAGCGAATGTCCGCAAGCGGCTATTAAATCCTCAGATGAAGCAGACGAAAAATGGATTGCTTTCAATGCTGAGAAAGCACAGGAATGGCCTGTTGCTGAAAAATAATAAATTTTTGGCTTTATTTTTTCCTTTTTTTGTGGTATAGTGTACCTTATTCTAAGGAAAAGGAAAGGAAGAAAATGGCTAAAGAATTTTGTTTTAATCCGGGCGACTTTGCGGTCTATCCGACACATGGTGTCGGCAAAGTTGTTGAAGTAACAACCGAAGAAATCGGAGGGCAGAAACTCAGTTGTGTTGCCGTTACTTTTGATAAAGACCGTGCAGTCGTCCGTATTCCTATGACATCAAAGAACACGGGACTGCGTCCGTTATCTACAAAAACGGTTATGCAATCGGCATTGACGACTCTTAAAGGAAAGGCTCGCATTAAAAAGGCTATGTGGAGTCGCAGGTCGCAGGAGTATGAAGCAAAAATCAACTCCGGTGATCCTTGTATGATTGCTGAGGTTGTTCGTGATCTTCACAAACCGCCCGAAAAGGGAGAACAGTGTTTCGGCGAACGCCAGATTTTTGAAAAGGCCTTTGACCGTCTTTCTCATGAATTTGCCGCATGCGAATCTATCGCTGTTGACGAAGCACAATCCCGCATCAAAACGATTTTAGACGAACGGAAATAAACACGAATCGTTTTTAAATTTATGAAAAAGTTCTTTTTATTGTTCGTATTTTTATTATGCTCATGTCAGAGGGAAATATCTATCCCCTCTGACAGAGAATTTGTTTTAAAACAAACGAATCCGCCGATAACGATTGTTTTTAATCAAACAGAGAATCGCTTTGCCGGTTTTGGTGGTGTAAACCGTTATTTTGGGCAATACAAAACCGACGGAAAAAATCTGACCCTTTCACAAGTCGGTGCGACCATGATGATGGGCTCGCCGAAAGATATGGAAAACGAGCGTCTCTATTTTGAAACACTCGGAGAGATAACCTCTTTTGAAATAACCGACAACACACTCATTTTAAAATCACCGACAAAAACACTGATTTTTACGCCGAAAGAAAACTGATGTTGGAATATTTAAAAAGAAAACTGAATAAGTTAGATGTTAAACCCGATGTTGCTTATCCTCTTTATTACGAGGAAAACGGTATACTCATCAAAGAAATATCCGACGGTTCACGTTACGAAATTGCACTGGACGCAAACCATCAGGAAATTATTTTACGAAAACTGGACGCATGACTGATAAAAAAGACTCCCCTTGGCTTTTATTTTTAATGGGACCTAACGGTGCCGGTAAGTCTACGTTTTATCAGTCATACCTGAAAGATGACCCCCTATTTAAAAATGTTCCTTTTTTAAATACGGACATAGAGGCAAAGGAAATTTCCGGACAGAGCACACCGGATATATCTTCTTTACTGCAAGCAGGGAAAAATATCCGACATCGCCTGATAGAGTCTATTGACAAGAAAAAAAGTTTTATTTACGAACTGACAGGCGCCGGGAAAACACACCTGTATTTAATGGATACGGCAAAGAAAAAAGACTTTCAAATTGCCACAATTTTTATCGGTCTGTCTCGTGTTGAATTATCTCACCTGCGTGTTCAAAAACGCACACAGGAAGGAGGGCATAATGTCTCCGGAAAAGACATTGAACGTCGTTTTCCTCGCATCATGGAAAATCTGCCCGACATGATACGTAAAAGTGATTTATCTGCCGTTTTTGATAACTCAAGTAAAAAGCCTTTTGAACTTTTATGTATGACCTGCGACGAAAAAAGTTATATGATTAGCAATCACGACTGGCTTAAAAAGGCATTGGAGGGAGAGGATATGCCGCCACAGATGAACCTCTACCAAAACCTAAAAAACGAAAACAAAGAAAAAATCACACAATGGCTGGACGCCCGTTTCAAAAACTTTTTTCAAAACAACCGTTAAATAGCCTTGACAAAATATTAAAAATATTCTATAATGCCCACTCAATTTTAAGGAAGAATCTATGAGTATCACACAAGAAAACGGAAACACGGTTCGTCAAATTGACACGGAAAACACTTCGGATGAAGAGGCACATAACCAAATTTTACAAATACCCTTTTCATCAACACAGGAATATCGCATTCCTTGCTATCAGGTTGACCGTGACGAACGTTTAAAAACCGAGGCTTACTTTCAGATACTGCAAGATGCTTTGGATTTATATGCAGCGGGGAAAAACATCGGTCGTGAATATACCAAAAATCACGATTTGACATGGATTATTCGCAACCACGATGTTCAGATAAACGAAGCGCCTAAGTGGAATGACCGGATTGTTGTTGACAGTTGGAGTTCTGATTTACGACGTTCTACGCTGATGTTCGTATCTCGTGCCTATACGGAAGACAGGAAGAAACTTCTGTTTTCTTCTGCGAGTCAACTGGTTCTTTTAAGCACGCTCAATTGCCGTCCGGTAATGGTAAAGGAGAATCTGCCTCATTTGCAGGTATGGGATGCCGAAAAGAAACCGGCTTTTGAAGCAATTCAAGAGCCAGAACATGTTGATGCCGAACAACAGCGAGAAGTTATTTCTGATAACATTGACTTTAATCATCACTGTAACA
>JAFQJY010000098.1 GCA_017414845.1 Alphaproteobacteria bacterium
CCGTGTCAGCCTCGTTGATGAGAATATCTTCAATATCAGATTCGGCAACACGCCGGACTTTATGTCCCAATTCGGTTGCAACAAGTTCAGCCGTATCGGCATCAATTGTCTGTGTGATTGTTGCCATAACGCCTAATCCCATCAGATTTTTAATAACAACTGCGGCTCTTTCTGCCATACGGTTTGCTAATTCTTGCACTGTAATCGTTTCCGGAATGACAACTTCACGAATAACTTTTTCAGGCGCTTTTTGAGGTCCCATATTTTTAAGACGTTCTTTTTCTCTGGCACGTTTGATGGAGGCCATACTGCGACCTCTTTTCTTTTCGGTCCAACCGCCATCACCGTCGCCGTCATCTTCCTCCAAATAAAGTGTGTTGATGTTAAAACGACCTGATTGCCGACGATTTTCTCCTGCTTTTTTCTTAGGGGTAAAAACCGTTTTTTCATCACTGACAGAAGATTTTTTGTGATTTTTAAAAGACGGTGTTTCATCGTCATCTGCGTTTTTCTCATTTCTTTTTGAAGATGATGATTTTTGATTTTCCTTTTTTTCTTCGGAAGCAGGAGGTTGTTTTAAGGCTTGTTCTCTTGCTTTTTGGAGATTTTCTTCAAGCTTTTTTGCTTCTTCTTCAGCTTTTTTTGCGGCTTCTTCCTCAGCTTTTTTTTGCAGACGGAGTGCATCCTCTTTTTCCCAACGAGCCTCCTGTTCAGCCCGTTCTTTTGCTTTTTGTTCTTCTACTTTTTTTGCTTCTTGAAGTAACTTTATTTTCTGTTCTCTGGCAGCATCCAATTCTGCAGGCGTTTGTTTCGGAGCATTCGTGTTGACTACTCTTTTCTTACGAACCTGTACTTGCACGCCACCGTGAGAAACTCCAATGTTGACCGGCTTTTTAAGTCCGAGAGTTCCTTTTGTTAAAGTTAAAGGTTTTTTTTCTTCTGTCATTATTTATTCTCCATAAATGCTTCAAGCCTTTTTAAGTGCTTTGTTAAATTTTGCGCCATTATACACTTTTTTAAAGCCAAATGCACGCAAAAACTTTGTCCAAGTGCTTTTCCGAGTTCGTCTTTTGTAAAAAGTCGGAATATCGGAAGATTTTTTGCACCTAAACGAGATTGTTCTTTTTCAGAACCGTCATTTGCTTCAAGTAAGCATAAAAAGTCTTCTGTTTTTAACTTCTCTTTGATTTTTTCAAATCCGAAACAAACAGAACCGCTTTTGTTAGCTAATCCGATAAGTTTCAGACAATCATCTTTTAAAAGATGTTCAACGGTTTCCGGCAAGTCAGCGGGAACTTTAAAACCGCCATGCTCTGCCGACCGATAAAAACGTTGCCGTTTAACAGCTTCACACAGTTTCAAACGAGATGCAGTTACCCACATACCTCGTCCCGGAAGTTTTTCATGAATATCCGGATAAACAATGTTATCAGGACCTATGACAAAACGGATGAGCATCTCTCTTGCAACAGGATCCCCGGTTACAATACAGCGACGCTCACCGCTTTGTGCTTTAAGGTATGGTTTTTTATTTTTCTTCAAACCAATGCTCCCGTGCCTTCATAATCATTCTGTTGGCTTCCGTTTCCGTCAGTTCATGTTTTCCCAGAATGTCAATGAGTTCATCTGATGCCAAGTCGGCAAAATCATCTAATGTTTTGATGCCTTTTTCGCCGAGTTTAATCAGTCTGTCCAAAGTTAAACCTTCAAAGGAACATAAATCGTCAGCCAAACCGAGTTCTTCCTGTTTTTTCTTTAACGCATTTTGAAGTTCACTTAAATGCGCAATCGCTCTGGATTGAAGTTCGGCGGCAATACTTTCATCAAAGCCTTCAATGGAGGCCAGTTCCGAAAGTTCTGCGTCGGCCAGTTCTTCCACTTTTGTGAAGCCTTCTTGAATGAGTAAATGCGCAATCATGTCATCCACATCCAATGCCGTCATAAACAGATCAAGACGTTCTTTTTCTTCGGATTGACGATTAGCCGCTTCTTCTTCCGCCGTTAAAACGTCAATATGAAAACCTGTTAAATTGCTTGTCAGACGAACATTTTGTCCACGACGACCGATAGCCTGAGACAATTGTTCATCAGGCACAACGACTTCTACATTTTTAGAACCTTCTTCAAAGAAAATTTTGTTGACATCTGCCGGTGCTAAAGCGTTGATAATAAATGTTGCCGCATCAGATGACCAATGAACAACGTCAATTTTTTCACCTTGAAGTTCTGTAACAATAGCTTGAACACGGACGCCGCGCATACCGATACAAGCCCCTCTCGGATCAATGGAGGAATCTTTTGAGTAAACGGCTACTTTGGCTCTTGACCCCGGGTCACGAGCGACAGACTTGATTTCAATAACGCCGTCATAAACCTCGGGAACTTCACTGGCGAACAGTTTTGCTAAGAATTGAGGATGTGAGCGGGATAAGAAAATTTGCGGACCACGAACTTCCTGCCGAACATCTAAAACATAAGCACGAATACGGTCGCCCACATGATAGACTTCGTTCGGAATAAGTTCGTCACGACGGAGTAAAGCCTCAGCACGTCCCAAGTCAACGATAATATTGCCCAATTCAATTCTTTTGACGGTCCCGTGAATAATTTCGCCCTTCTTTTCTTTGAAATCATTGAATTGATGTGCTCTTTCGGCGTCTTTAACCTTTTGAACAATGACTTGTTTTGCTGTTTGAGCTGCGATACGTCCAAAATCCATCGGGGGTAATTCATCAATAATAAATTCTCCGATTTTAATGTCTTTAACCTTTTTTTGCGCATCAACAAGAAGTATCTGTGTCGGTTCGTTTTCAACTGTTTCAACAACTTCAATATAACGAGCCATTTTGATTTCTCCGCTTTTACGGTCAATATGAGCACGAATATCATACTCA
>JAFQJY010000099.1 GCA_017414845.1 Alphaproteobacteria bacterium
GTTTGGTAATCCTGAAACGACAACAGGCGGAAATGCGCTTAAGTTCTATGCGTCTGTTCGGATAGATATTCGTCGTATCGGCTCTATTAAGGACAAAGAGGATGTTATCGGAAATCAGACCCGTGTTAAGGTTGTGAAGAACAAGGTTTCTCCGCCCTTTAAAACGGTTGATTTTGATATTATTTACGGCGAAGGAATCTCTAAAACAGGAGAAATTTTGGATTTAGGTGTCAAGGCTAATTTGGTAGACAAATCCGGTGCATGGTATTCGTATAAAGGAGAAAAGTTGGGGCAGGGACGTGAGGCAGCCCGTCAGTTCTTAAAAGACCATCCGGAAGTAGCCTCTGAAATTGAAGCCGGTATTCGTGCCGATGCCGTAGAAATTTCTCATAAGATGATTATTGAAAACGATTTACCGACAAGTGAAGAATAAGGATAAAAACAGATGACAATTACCAATGACATTCGTAAGTCATTCATTGACTATTTTAAAAAGCAGGGACACACTATTGTAAAAAGCAGTCCTCTGGTTCCACAAAACGATCCGACACTGATGTTCACGAACTCAGGGATGGTACAATTCAAGAATTACCTTTCCGGTGCGGAAAAAGCGCCCTATCCCTGTGCGGCAACGATTCAGAAGTCCGTTCGTGCCGGTGGAAAGCATAATGACTTGGATAATGTCGGGTATACGGTTCGTCATCATACATTTTTTGAAATGATCGGTAACTTTTCTTTTGGTGATTATTTTAAAGAAAAAGCGATTACGTATGCTTGGGAAATGCTGACAAAAGAAATCGGATTGCCTAAGGAGAAATTGCTTGTTACCGTCTATCATACGGATGATGAGGCACGTGCGTTATGGAAGAAAATTGCCGGTTTTACGGATGAAAAAATCATCAGTATTGCGACAAAGGATAACTTTTGGCAAATGGGAGATACAGGCCCGTGCGGACCGTGTTCCGAAATTTTCTATGACCATGGCGATAAGTATTGGGGGGGACAACCGGGAACGCCTGAGGAAGACGGAGACCGTTTCATTGAAATTTGGAATCTTGTTTTTGATCAGTTTGAGGATTTACCGGACGGCTCTCGGATAGAATCGGCTGTCAAGTCTATTGATACAGGCGCCGGATTAGAACGGTGGAGCGCTATTTTACACGGAACGAACGATAACTTTGCGATTGATATTTTCCGTGGTTTGATTGAGGAGGCAGCGTCTCTTTCCGGTGTCAATCCTGACGGAGATGAAAAAATGTCGCTTCGTGTGATTGCCGACCATTTGCGTTCCAGTGCCTTTTTGATTGCCGACGGGGTTTTGCCGTCAAATGAGGGACGTGGCTATGTCCTGCGTCGTATTATGCGTCGTGCTATGCGACACGTTCATTTAATCGGATATAAAGATCCGTTGATGTACCGATTGGTTCCTGTTTTGAATGCGCACATGGCGGAAACATATCCGGAATTGACACGGGCACAAGGGTTGATTGAAGAAACACTTCGTTTGGAGGAGATCCGCTTTAAACAGATGTTGGATAAGGGGATGAAACTTCTTGATGCCGAAACGGCAGATTTGAAAGAGGGGGATTCTTTGAGTGGTGAAACGGCTTTTAAACTGTATGATACATACGGTTTTCCGCTTGATTTGACACAAGATGCCCTACGTGCCAAGAAAATGACGGTTGATGTTGCCGGTTTTGATGCAGCAATGGAGAAACAAAGAGAAGACGCACGTAAGGCTTGGGCAGGTTCCGGTGATACGGCGATGGAAAAGGTTTGGTTGGATTTAAGCGGGAATATTCCTGCAACGGATTTTTTAGGATACGGTTCCGACAAAGGCTCGGCGGAAGTGTTGGCACTTGTTAAAGACGGTATGTTGACGGATGAAATTTCTGCCGATGATACGGGCGTATATCAGGTTGTCTTTAATCAAACGCCTTTCTATGCTGAAATGGGTGGAGAAATCGGAGATACAGGGTGTGTAAAGTCTGATGGATTTTCTGCTGTTGTAACGGATACGCAGAAAAAAGCCGGAAATTTGTATGCCCATACGATTGAAATAAAAGAGGGAACGCTTAAAAAAGGAGCAACGGCAGAACTTTGTGTAGATACAAAGCGTCGTAATCAGATACGGGCACATCACTCTGCAACTCACTTATTGCAAGCGGCTCTTCAAAAAGTATTAGGCTCTCATGTCCAACAAAAAGGTTCACTGGTGACGGACGAACGGTTGCGATTTGATTTCAGTCATTCCAAACAGATGACAACAGAAGAAATTGAGCAGACAGAGATGCTTGTCAATGAGATGATTTTAGGGAATCTCTCCGGAACAACACGATTGATGTCATCGGAAGAGGCTATTGCCGAAGGTGCAATGGCATTGTTTGGCGAAAAATATGGCGAAACGGTACGTGTGGTTTCTTTCGGAGATGAAGGATGTCCTGTTTCTATGGAACTGTGTGGTGGGTTACATGTGGATGCAACCGGAAAAATCGGATTATTTAAAATTTTGTCCGAAAGTGCGGTTGGGGCAGGTGTGCGCCGTATTGAAGCAATTGCCGGTAAGAGAGTGTATGCCTATTTGTCAGAGTTAGAAAAGAACTTAAAGAAAACATCCGAGGTTTTGAAAGTATCGGTTGAAGATATTCCGACACGTGTGGAAAATTTGCTTTCCGAACGTAAAACGCTTGAAAAAGAGATGACGAATATGCGTCAGAAAGTGATGTTTGGCACTTCTGCTGTTTCCAGTTCTGCGGAAAAGGAAATGGACGGTCAAAAATTTACTTATGTGGCACAGGTTTTGAAAGATATTCCTGCAAAAGATTTGAAACCGATGGTGGATAAGTTTAAGCAGTCTTTTACGTCCAGTGTTATTGTACTGGTTGACGTTGTTGATGAAAAGGTTTCATTGGTCGTCGGAGTAACGGATAACCTGACGGATAAAGTGGATGCCTGCCACGCAAACATCACATCCGCCTTGGTGCGCACAGGCGCAATGACAACACAGCTGGACATCATGGAGGACCGGTATTCCCAGGATATTATCAATTATA
>JAFQJY010000100.1 GCA_017414845.1 Alphaproteobacteria bacterium
ACCTGATGCTCCGTATGCTATCGGATATAATGCCTATAAGTGGTTTGACATAGACGGACTTGAAAGCGCTTCTGTTTTTGAGCGATTTGATTATCTGGAACGATTGACAAAATTAGCAAAACAGTCCCTTGATATAGTTGATAAAACACTTGAAGAAATATCTTTAACATACGGAATAGATTACAAAAATATATCAGTAGTAGGGTTTTCTCAAGGAGCATTGATTACCCTACTTGAAGGTTTGACAACAAAGAAAAAAATAGCGTCTCTCGGGGCTTGTTCTTCCGTCCCTCTTATTTTATCCGATGCCTTAAAAATCGGGGATATTTTAAACACACCGCCTGTCTTTCTTTCTCACGGAACGGCAGATGACATTGTCCCTTTTATCGGATTGGAAATGACGGTAAACACACTTAAAAACCTAAACATTTCCGTAACACAACATACTGTTCCGGGTATGGGACACGGAATTGACGGCACGACATTACAGGCTTTAACAGAGTTTCTTAATCGGACTTTATGTCAACAATAAGGGATAACGTGCCTCCACCCGATAGTGTTTTCCTTCGCCGTTTTGCCGTGCATGTGAAGAAAATAGCGTAAAGTAGTAGACTTTAAACTCATCGCTTCTAAACAGGTTGTTTTGACTGATATAGGCCATGACATCACTTATGGAAGTTCCGTAAAGACTGGCTAAACTGACATGGGCATGGAACCTAAACCGATCATTTTGGACGCCGTTATTACGTAAAATCGTGTCTATTTTATAACTTAAATCATCCAGCGCCTGATAGTAGTTGACACCACACCAAACGTGATGAGGAATTCCACCTGTTTCAAAATAACCTAATTCCGTTAAAGACAGATTAAATGCAGGAAACCTTAAACGACACAATTCATCGTGAATATTATTGCCCACATCTTCGTGAATGTTTCCGATAAATCTGAGTGTCAAATGAAGTTTTTCTTTGGCTACCCACTTAGCCATAGGCAATCCGCCTCGCAAAGAATACAGTTGGTTTTGAACGTTTTCAGGCAGTTCTATCCCTGTAAAAAGACGTATCATTTTTCCCTCCCTTGTTAAAAACCTCTTTTATTTTAACATATTTTGTTCTATAATGCTACAAAAAAAAGGAAGACAAAATGACAAAATATAAAATTGTGGAAATACCTGACGAACGCCTAAGGCAGATTTCAAACCCCGTTGATGCGACGGAGGAGGGCTTAGATGAACTCTTAGATAACATGCTTTCCCTGATGTATGAAACACACGGTGTCGGGTTGGCTGCCCCTCAAATCGGTCTTTTAAAACGATTGGTCGTTATTGATATTTCAAAAGAAAAAAACGACCCTATTTATCTGATAAATCCGGAGATTATTTGGCGTTCAGAGGAAAAACAAAATGAACATGAGGGGTGTTTATCCATACCAAATCAATATGCTGCCGTAGAACGGCATTTAGCCGTTACTGTTCGCTACACGGACAGAAACAGAAAAGAACAGGAACTTTCGGCAGAAGGTTTTTTGGCAATTGCCCTGCAACATGAAATTGATCACTTAAACGGCGTTTTATTTATAGATTATCTGTCCCCCTTAAAAAGAAAAATGTTATTGAAAAGATTAGAAAAAAGGAGAAAATTAGAAAAATGCGAGTAGTTTTTATGGGAACGCCGGATTTTGCTGTTCCGGTATTAAAGGCTTTATCTGAAAAACACGAAGTAATTTGTGTTTATACACAACCGCCTCGTCCGGCCGGAAGAGGACAGACTTTGCGTCCGTCACCCGTTCAAATTGAAGCTGAAAAAATGGGTATTCCCGTTCGTTATCCCGTTTCTCTTAAAAGCGAAAACGAACAGAAACTTTTTGATATGCTTGAAGCCGATGTCGGCGTTGTCTGTGCTTACGGGCTTATTTTACCGAGAGCCATTTTAAACAGCCCTAAAAAAGGATGTATCAACACACACGCATCCTTACTTCCCAGATGGAGAGGCGCCGCACCGATACAACGGGCCATTATGGCAGGCGATAAAGAAACAGGAATTACCATTATGCAAATGGATGCAGGTCTTGATACCGGCGATATCCTGTTGATGGAAAGTACGCCGATTACGGAAAATATGACAGGTGGAGAATTGCACGACAAATTATCAGAACTGGGTGCAAAACTGATTATCAAAGCCTTAGATGATTTGCCGACACCGACTAAGCAACCCGAACACGGGATTACTTATGCCGAAAAAATCAACAAACAGGAATGCTTGATTGATTGGAAAAAGACGTCGGAAGAAATCCATAATCACATTCGTGCTTTAGCACCTTTCCCGAAAGCATATTTTATGTATAACGGTATCCGCTATCAGGTTTTAAGTTCCGAAATCGTGCCTCTTACTTCTCCGACAGAGGAAACTGCTGGAACTTTAATTGACAACAAACTGACGGTTGCCTGTGGCTTGGGAACTGCTCTAAGACTTCTAGTCCTTCAAAAAGAAGGGAAAAAACCGACGACGGCTACCGAATTGCTCAATGGAACTCATTTTGAAAAGGGGACTTCTCTTTTATGACACGTTATAAAATCGTCATAGAATATGACGGAAGTGACTTTTGCGGTTGGCAACGACAACAGGATGCTCTTTCCGTACAGGAAGTTCTTGAAGATGCTCTTTTTAAATTTTCTCAGGAAAAAACGGAAGTACAAGGTTCCGGACGAACTGATGCCGGCGTTCACGCCTATGGTCAGGTAGCTCACTTTGATATACGAAAAGAAACAACTGCTTTTCGTGTCAAAGAAGCCTTAAATGCCTTAGTACGTCCCTATCCGATAGGAATTTTAGATTGCGAGGAAGT
>JAFQJY010000101.1 GCA_017414845.1 Alphaproteobacteria bacterium
GCTTCTTCCGGCGTTTCTTCTCCCGTCAATTCTTCTTTCAGGCGCATTTCAAGGTTTCCGCCTAATTTAATATCCGTTCCGCGACCGGCCATATTTGTCGCAATCGTGATAGCACCGGGCATACCTGCCTGAGCAACAATATAGGCCTCTCTTTCATGATGACGGGCATTTAAAACTTCAAAACGCAAATTTGTTTTTTGACGCAAAATCTCAGCCAACTCTTCTGATTTTTCAATAGAAATTGTTCCGACAAGTACCGGTTGCTGTTTTTTATGCGCTGCCTCTAATTCACGAATAATGGCAGTGTATTTTCCCTCTTTTGTCGCATAGATTTCATCCTGACAATCCACACGAGCAAGAGGCCTGTTCGTCGGAATTTCAATCACCTGTAAATTATAGGTACTGTCTAACTCTGCCGACTCAGTCATCGCCGTTCCCGTCATACCGGATAATTTCGGATACATACGGAAGTAGTTTTGGTATGTAATTGTCGCCAGCGTTTGATTTTCGGCCTGTATTTGAACATGCTCTTTGGCTTCAATAGCCTGATGCAGCCCCTCAGAATAACGTCTGCCGTCCATCATACGACCGGTAAATTCGTCAATAATAATAACCTGTCCACTTTTAACAATATAATCCACATCTTTCGTAAAAAGTTTATGTGCCCGAAGAGCCTGTTCGGCATGATGTACAAACGAGATATTCTGCATATCATAAAGACCGCCCGTTATCAAACCTTTTTGTTGTAGCATTTCCTCCATATAGAGCGCACCAGCGTCTGTAAAAAGGGCTTGCCGATTTTTCTCATCCACTTCATAATGCTCAGGCTTTAAGAAAGGAATTAAAGCATCTACTTGCTGATAGCGTTCAGATGAATCCTCGGCCTTTCCGGAAATAATCAAAGGCGTTCTGGCCTCATCAATTAAAATACTGTCCACCTCGTCCACGATAGCGTAATTAAAGGGACGTTGAACCTGCTCCATAGATGCGAAGCGTGTGTTATCACGCAAATAGTCAAAACCGAATTCGCTGTTCGTCCCATAGGTAATGTCAGCAAGATATGCTTTCTTACGTGCCTCGTTATCCAACCCTTGAACGACACAATCAACCGTAAGACCTAAAAAACGATAAACCTGCCCCATCCATTCGCTGTCACGTTTTGCCAAATAATCGTTTACCGTAATAATATGGACACCTTTTCCGGTTAAAGCATTGAGGTATGCTGCCAATGTTGCAACCAGTGTTTTTCCCTCACCGGTTTTCATCTCTGCAATTTGTCCCCGATGCAACACCATACCACCGATAAGTTGAACATCAAAGTGACGTTGTCCGAGTGTTCTTTTGGCGGCCTCTCTTACAACGGCGAAAGCCTCAGGCAACAAATCGTCCAATGTTTCCCCGTTTGTTAAACGTCCTTTAAACTCTGTTGTTTTTGCCCGTAATTCATCATCCGTCAGTGGTTCAAACACGACTTCCAACGCATTGATTTTATCCACAATATGTTGCAATTTTTTAATATAGCGGTCATTGGCAGAGCCAAAAAGTTTTTTAAGTATCACTTTCTATTGCCTTTCTTTGAAAAATAAAATGTTATTCTCTACAACATAGAGAGGCTATCCCAAAAAGTCAAGAAAACACTTTAAGAATTTAGCAAACAATTTTGAACGATTTTAGAAACATCTTCCGTCGCCGTCGTTTGAGGGAAAGCCTTTGGAACGGGCATCTGTTTTCTGATAGCCTCACGCACATACTTATCTTCCCTTACAATCCCGCCGAAAACAGGTGTAAAAGACAGAAAATTTTCACAGGCTCTTGCAAGTGTTAAATATGTTTTACGTCCGCTTTCCAACGAATCAACACCGTTGACAAGAACACGCATATCGGTATTGGCATTTTCGGACAACATAACTTTGATAAAAGCATAAGCGTCCGTCAACGAGGTCGGTTCATCCGTACAAACAATAAACAGCGTTCCCGCACATGAAGCCATTAAACGAACAGCCTTATCTATTCCGGCACCTAAATCCAAAACGACCCTGTCATAGTGAGGTGCAATCATCAACAGATTTTCAAACACCTGTGCCACAACCGATAAAGGCATATTTGCAAGTGTCCCCGAACCTGAGGCATTTGCAATAACATCAAAACCGCCGACAGCATATTTTGTTACGGCATCCGACAACGAAATACGACGACCGACAACGGCGCTTAAATCGTTTTCTGTCGGAAGGCCTAACTGTATATCCACATTCGGAAGCCCTAAATCTCCATCCACCAACAGAACCTTTTCCCCTTTATCAGCCAATGTCTGAGCAACGGCAACGGAAAGCCACGTCTTACCGACGCCTCCTTTTCCGGAAGCGAGTGCGATGACATTTTGACCTTTAATCGGTGTTTTATCCTGTTTCATTTTTATCCCTTAAAGACGATAGACTTATTATGTCTTTAAGAAGTGAATTTTTAGTTAATACTTTTCTTTTAGTCCAAAAACTGCTACACTTCTTCCTATGAGTAAAGAATATCACATTATTGTTTTGAAAGAAAACATCGGACAAAGACTGGATAAGTTGCTGAGTCTGAAAACTGGTCTTTCCCGTAGCAGAATCGCCTCGCTTATCAGTGAGGGATACCTTTCCCCTGCTCTTTCTCCCGACACAAAAGTAAAAGAAGGACAGATTTTTAATCTGACGGAACCCGAACCTGTTTCTGATGAAATTATTGCCGAAGAAAAACCTTTAAATATTCTTTATGAAGATTCGGATATTTTGGTTTTAAACAAAGAGCCTTTTATGGTTGTTCATCCGGGCGCCGGTAATCATACGGGAACACTTGTCAATGCCTTACTTGCTCATTGCGGTGATTCGTTATCGGGAATCGGTGGCGTTAAACGTCCCGGCATTGTTCACAGAATAGACAAAGAAACCAGCGGTGTTTTGGTTGTTGCCAAAAATGATTTGGCACATCAACATTTATCGGAACAATTCGCCGTTCACAGTATCCGACGTATTTATCAGGCTTTTGTTTACGGTATGCCGACTTCGGGACGGATAGAGGGAAATATCGGACGCAGTTCTGCAAACAGACAAAAAATGGCAATTGTTCAAACGGGCGGGAAACCTGCCGTCACACATTATCGTCTGATTAAACCCCTGTTCGGTGGAAAAGCCTCTTGGATAGAATGTCAGTTAGAAACGGGACGTACACATCAAATCAGAGTACATATGACTTCCGTCGGCCATCCGCTTGTCGGCGATAAAACTTACGGACATGCGCCCAAAGGAACGCCTGAAATTCTTCGCTTATTCCCCAGACAGGCTCTCCATGCCGGACTGCTTGGCTTTATTCATCCCACGACAGGGACATATATGGAGTTTTCTGCTCCTCTGCCCGAAGATATGTTTCTTTTAACAGAAGCCTCAAAAATTCTTTAAACCTTTGGCAAGCGGTAGATGTTGACAACCGTTTTTTTCTGAGAAACAGCATAATCCATTGCTTTTGAAGCCCCTCCTTTTGTCGCAACATAGCATACGGCATACGTACACATTTTTGCCATAAATCTGTTTTTATAGACGATTGAAAAACGAGGCATACAAAACTCCATATCAATCGGATAGATTGTCTTGTCATAACGGCTTTCATCATAAGTTATATGCTCTTTTTCCTTTGGCATTTCGTTTAAAACAAGCATAACACGAATCTTCGGATATTTTTGGCGGATTTCTTGAAGAACATCTGTCACATATTTATCAAAATCCCCATGCTTTCCGACCCAGAAACATTCCACCTGCCGATGCCGTATCAGGTACATAATTAAGGCTCGTAATCTTCTGTCATCTCTTTCTGACAAAAGAGCGGTTCTGTTTCCAAAAAAAACGCAAATGTTTTCCATTTTATTTGTTCCTTTATACGCCCGTTCAAAAGAGACACCCACCTGTTAAAGGTGGGGTGGATGCTTACAACTACACTTACACGAAAATAGTTCCTGCTTATTCAAGGTGAATACCTTTATTCGGCAGGCATCCACCTTATAAATAAGCAATACATCGGCCCATCTCCAAGGGGATGCCGACAAAAGGATATATATCCTAAAGCCCGTGTAAGTTATAGGTTGTAAGATCCGACAGTCCAGCGGGCAACTGAACAGTTTTATTATAGTGAAACAAAAAAATAAAGACAAGTGTAAAATGAGAAACGGCACATCTTAAAAAACATTCTCATTTTATAGCACGACAAAATTTCACAAAAAAACATCCGTCTGTTTAAAGACGGATGCTAAAAAAAGATTCTAAAAATCAGTCTCGTTGATTTTCTTTCTGTAAGCGCATACACTCTGCACACTGACATACAGAACCGCGCCGAATTTTAAGAACTTTTTCAAGCGTCTTGCTTTGTCCTACAATTTTTTCAACGTCCTGCTCGGCTTTTCTTTTTAAATCATTCATTGTTTCTTTAGTCATTCCATTATGTCCTTTCTGTTTTTAACAATTGGATTTATATCACAAAAGCACCTGTTTGTCAAGCATAAAGAACCATTAAACAAAAATATATCCGAAATTTAAAATGACCTTCCTCTGTTAAAAAACATCTGTTTTAAGCGGGTGAACAGATTGTCTTGTTCTAACGGATTATTATGCGCGAAAACTCTTCCTTTCACTCGGTCTTTTGCAGAATCCACAGAACGAAACTGATTAAACGGACAATAAAAATCCCCTTCAATCATCGGCAAATATTCCAAACTCTTTAAATTATTGTAGGAACAATTAAAAGAACCTTTAATCTGCTGTGGAGCCCCTTTTAATGTTGCAAGTTCATTATCGGAACAATTAAAATCACCTGATACGGTTTCCGGTGCTCCTTCTAAATCCGTCAACTGATTCTTCTGACACCAAAAATCGCCTTCCACAGATTGAGGACCGCCGGCAAGTGTTGTCAGTCTGTTATCACTGCAATAAAAACACCCCTCTATCCGTTCCGGCGCACCGTTTAAACTTACCAATAAATTCTGTGAACAATCACATGTACCACCCACAACAGAGGACATCCCTTCCAACGTCCGAAGTCGGTTATTCTTACATAAAAACCTTTTGCCGACAGATGAAGGAGCCCCCTCCAGAGAAGGCAACCGATTTTCAGAGCAATTAAAAACCCCTTCAACCGTTTCAGGGCAACCGACAAGTGATGTCAGGCTGTTTCCAAAACATAAAAAATCACCTTTAATATGCCGACATGTAAAACCGTCAAATGTTTCAAGTTTATTGCGGGAACAATCAAAATTTTTCCCGATAAAGAAAGGCCCCCCTGCTAATGAAACCAATTTATTATCCGAACAACAAAAAGAGCCCTCTACCTTTTGTGGCCCTCTTTCCAACGTAGTCAATTCATTTCCGACACATGAAAAATCACCACGAATAATCTCCGAACACCCGTTTAAAGAAGTCAGTAAATTGTCATTACAATTGAGTGACCCGCCTATTTCGGGAATCCCATCCAAACTTTCAAGCCAGTTATCCGAACA
>JAFQJY010000008.1 GCA_017414845.1 Alphaproteobacteria bacterium
AAAATAATGTCCGCTTTCATCCGTAAAAACACAGGCTAAGACACTGTGGTCACTTTTGGAAGATTTTCCGAAAGCCGGATCCCACCATGCACAACCGGCAATCAATTTTCTGTCTCCGAGTTTAAGACTTGCCGTTTTATTTGTTTCCGTATAAATCAGATTTTCGCTGTAACGGATAAGAGCGTTTGTATTGAACCGACTTTCCGTTAAATTGACGGGTTTGAGGAGCATTTGACTTAAAAATTTAAGATTGCCGGCTCTTTTCCGTAATGCTTCTATTTTTTCCGGCGGAAATCTTTCCGGCCAAGCCGATATACCTTTTTCATTTAAAATCGGCAGTTTAAATGTTTTAAAACTCTTCAAAAAACCGTTTTCGGATGTGTCGTAAATTGTTTCTGATGTGTGAGGGGTTCCGACATAAATCTGCATACCGCCCGGAACTAAAATAAAATCCAGTTCAGAGAGTTTTTGCCGTAAATCAGTTCTTTTTGTCTGAGTTTCGCATGTTTTTGGAACTTCCACATCGTCGCAAATAATTAAATCGGCTCGGCATCCGGTGATGTTGGCAGATAATCCTCTGGCAATAACAGATGGGTCTCTGAGTTCACTTTCACGGCAAATTGTAAATCTGTCCGAAGCCCATTGGTCTTTTTCTGCCGGTTTTAAACCTTTTGTCAAAGGATGTTTTTCAATAATCCTTTTGATGTTACGAACCATTTTTTTTGCCAGTTCGTAATCAGCAGATAAAATCAGGATACGTGTATCTGAGGATATAAGAAGAACCCAAGCACAAAAAAGACCGATAAGAGTTGATTTGCCGGAACTTCTGAACGCCATCAGAAGAACCTGAGTTTCTTTTTCTCTATGGCATTTTTCCAAAAAAGAGCATATCTTTTTATGGTGTTTCGGAACAGAGAGGTTTTGAACGGCATCCCAAATCCAAACGAATTCTAAAAGTGAAATATCAGTCGGTGATGTCATCTGTATCCTCCTCTTGTTGCAGGGCATTTCTGGCCTGAGCCAGCCAATTCGGAACAGTACTGTTATCATCCGAAGTTTCTACAAGGGCTAAGATTTTCATCATCATACAAATATGCGCTAATGCATTTTTGCAAGCACTGTGATAGGCTCCGAATGATTTAATATCCGTGCCGATATCTGCTTCCAGAAGACGGTACTCTTCAAAGACCTGTGAGATTTTTTTCGGAAGCTCTTGTTTTAAAAGGCTTTTAAAATCTGTGGTCATTTGAAAATCCTTTAAGAGAGAAGTTTACGTGCTTTTCCTAAAAAACTACCATTTTTAAGACTTTTCAGTTTGGAACGTAATTCAGAGTCTATTTCTGCATTTTTAAGTTCTGTCTCACTTTCTAAGGCTTTTTGTGTGGCTAGGGCAGAGCCTGTTTCGTCAGGATTAATACCCAGTGCACCGAGTTTCGCGCGAAGTGTTGCCTTTTTACTTTTCAGGAGATTTTGATTTTCCTGTTTTTCGGTGGCTGCCTTAACTTTGGCTGCGCGCCTGTCTGCTTTGTTTGTGTCTTTGATATAACTGTCTACGACATCTCTGAATTTGTCAAATTTATCTACTTTTGCCATTTTAGTTGCTCACTTTCATTTTGGTTGTAATTGAAACAATTTTACATGCGGACGGGGTATCAGAGGCAATCTGCCATAAAGGTGTCATTCCGCTACGACACCATCCGAGGGCATGAACACAAATATCCTGATTTTTAGGCTGTTGAGGTTTGTCTAAAATATAGGAAGACGATATAATCGGAAGAACATGTTCTAAAAAACCGTTTCCTGTATCAACACGCAAAGAAAGAGTGTTGATAACACGAAATCTTACTTCCACCAAACGAACGGCTTTAAGAGGTGCGTTGGCACTTGCACTATCTGCCGGCGGTAAAGGAA
>JAFQJY010000102.1 GCA_017414845.1 Alphaproteobacteria bacterium
CAAAAATTATGAGTAAAATTATCGGCATTGACTTAGGTACAACCAATTCCTGTATGGCTATTATGGAAGGCGGAGAACCGAAAGTTTTGGAAAATCGTGAGGGTGCAAGAACAACACCGTCCATGGTTGCGTTTACAGCAAAAGGCGAAAAATTAGTCGGACAACCGGCAAAACGTCAGGCTGTTACGAATCCTGAAGGAACACTTTTTGCAATTAAAAGACTTATCGGACGTCGTTTTAATGATAAAGTTGTATCAAAGGATAAAGATTTAGTTCCTTATAAAATCGTATCCGGTGATAACGGCGATGCTTGGGTTGAAGTCCGTGACAAGAAATATGCGCCTGCACAAGTTTCTGCTTTTGTTTTGCAAAAACTCAAAGAAGATGCCGAAGCTTATTTAGGCGAGCCGGTAACACAAGCGATTATTACGGTCCCTGCTTACTTTGACGACAGTCAACGTCAGGCAACGAAAGATGCCGGTAAAATCGCAGGGTTGGAAGTTCTTCGTATCATCAACGAACCGACGGCTGCTGCTTTGGCATACGGCCTTGAAAAGAAAAAAAGTGGTACAATTGTCGTTTATGACTTAGGTGGCGGTACATTTGACGTTTCCGTCTTGGAAATCGGTGACGGTGTTTTTGAAGTAAAAGCGACAAACGGTGATACATTCTTGGGCGGTGAGGATTTTGACCGTCGTGTGATTGACTATTTAGCCGACGAATTTAAGAAAGAAAACGGCATTGATTTGCGTGAAGATAAAATGGCTCTGCAACGTCTGAAAGAGGCTGCCGAAAAAGCCAAAATTGAACTTTCCAGTGTGGAACAGACGGAAGTAAATCTGCCCTTTATCACAGCTGACGCAACGGGCCCGAAACACTTAAATGTCAATATTACTCGTGCCAAATTGGAAAGTCTTGTCGGCGATTTGTTGGACAGAACAAAAAAACCGTGTGAAAATGCCCTTAAAGATGCCGGCCTGACTGCAAAAGATATTGACGAGGTTATTTTGGTCGGTGGTATGACACGTATGCCGAAAGTTCAGGAAATCGTTCAAGAATTCTTCGGTAAAGAACCTCATAAAGGTGTCAACCCTGATGAAGTTGTTGCAACCGGTGCTGCCATTCAAGGCGGTGTATTAAAAGGTGATGTGAAAGATGTTCTTCTTCTTGACGTAACCCCGCTTTCTTTAGGTATTGAAACACTGGGCGGTGTTTTTACACGTCTGATTGACAGAAATACAACCATTCCGACTCGTAAGTCACAGGTTTTCTCAACGGCAGAAGACGGACAAACGGCTGTGACAATTCGTGTTTTCCAAGGCGAACGTGAAATGACGGCTGACAACAAACTCTTAGGTCAATTTGACTTAGTCGGTATCCCGCCGGCACCCAGAGGAATGCCTCAAATTGAAGTTATCTTTGATATTGATGCCAACGGTATCGTCAATGTAACGGCAAAAGATAAGGCCACAAACAAAGAACAGGCTATTCGTATTCAAGCCTCCGGCGGTTTAAAAGATGAAGACATTGAAAAAATGGTAAAAGATGCCGAACAGCATGCTGATGAAGATAAGAAAAAACGTGAACTGATTGAGGCTAAAAACAAAGCCGAATCTCTTGTTCATACAACGGAAAAATCTCTCAAAGAGCATGGCGACAAAATCTCTGCTTCCGAAAAAGAGGCGATTGAAACGGCCATCAAAGATGTTAAAGATGTTATGGATGGCGACGATTTAGACGCAATCAACAACAAAACGGAAAGTTTGATGAATGCCTCTATGAAACTCGGCGAAGCAATGTATAAAGCAACGCAGGAGCAGGCGACTGCTTCCGAAGGTGCAACAGCGGAAACTTCCGAGAAAAAAGAAGATGACAATGTTGTTGACGCCGACTTTGAAGAAGTTAAAAAATAAAAAAATATCTTTGATAACATTTATGCCCGTCCGTTACAAGACGGGCATATTTTTTAAACTTTACTTTAAAAATGAATACATATATACTCACTTTCAAAAGGAGAATATATGAAAAAGAAATTTGCGTTTTTTACGGGACCGTTTATTGTCGGAGGATTAGAACAGGTTCTTGTCAATGCTTCTAATGTTTTAGTTAAAGCCGGTCATGACGTAACAATTTTTTGGAGTGGGTATGTTCAAAAAAATCATCTCTACGACCAAATTTTACCGACTGTAAAACAGGTTGACTGTTGCGCTTTATTTCATTTTCCGATACCACCAAAACCCAAAGGTAAATTCAAGAAGAAACTTTGGAAATTAAAATACTGGATTCTGATGCGTCGTTTAAGAAAGATAAGTTCCTATATTCCCGATTTTGACACTTATGATTATCTGATTGATTTCAGAAACGGTTTTTCAAAAATCTGTGACATTCCATCAAAACCAAATCAAAAGAAAATCTTTTGGGCGCATGGTGCTTATGAATTTTTTAACCGTAATCGCATGATAAGAAAAACAAAAATCCTTCACTATGAAAAAATCATCTGCTTAACAGAGGCTTTTCGTCATCAATTCATCAAAGCACATCCGAAATATGCTGATAAAATACAGGCGATTTATAATCCGTTTGACCTAAACGCACTGAGGAAAAAGGCAAAAGAACCTTGCCTGCAAGCAGAAGAACTTGCTCCGTTTTTCGTTCATATCGCCCGCATAGATGTGGATAAAGATATCACAACGATGCTGGATGCTTATGCTGATTTTTATGAAAAAACAAAAAGTCCGACGAAAATGGTGTTTTTAGGCGACGGTCCTTTAAAACCCGATTTTGAAGAAAAGGTTAGAGATAAAGGACTGGCGGGACAGGTTTTCTTTATGGGTAATGTTGCAAATCCTATGGCTTGGACATCAAAGGCTAAGGCCCTTATTTTAAGTTCTAGAAGAGAGGGTCTGCCCACTGTCCTGATAGAAGGACAAATTGCGGGAACGCTTGTCGTTTCTTCCGACTGCCCCGATGGTCCCGGCGAAATTTAAAAGAGGGTACAGCAGGTATTCTTTACCCTCCTAAAGACACCGAAACACTTGCAGAGATTTTATCGGATATTGATAGCGGTAAAATTGATCCGGCGCCCCTTATTCAAGAGGCGACGAACCATCTTACCCGCTTTGATGAAAACACCTTTTTAAAAACGGTAGAAAACCTTTAAGGCGAACGCTCTTCGTGTTTTGTTAGATGAAGAGCGTCCATCCGACGAAACAAGGGATTTATTCTACACCTTTATTCGTAATGGTGATATTGACAGGTACCGCTGATGTCGGCGCCATAACAGGAGCCGGTTGCGAAGCATAAACCGGTTGATAAACTTGTGCCGGTTGCGAAGCATACGGCGCAAGCAATGAATTATCTTGTACTGGCATACCCTCTTCACCTTTTAATTTTTGAAGTTCTCTTTTTCCGACAGGGTTATACAGGTAGTAATATACAGTTTCTTTCTTATTGATTGTATTTGCATCAATAATTGCCTGAGGAACGCCCCAAAGTACGGAAACAGGCCACAGTAAAAAATTTAAAACCCCTATGGCGCACTGTCCTGTTTCTGCCCCCTCCCCCATTCCTAAATAAAAATTACCAATTCCGGGAAAAAGGTTTAAAATACCGGCAACCGCAGGATTTGCAACCGTTTCTACATTATCTTTAATACCATACTGTTTTAATTCACGAAGAGTCACTTTTTCCGGATGAGATAGAGAAACACATCCGCATAAAACAAGACATAAACAACAAACTATTTTTTTCATTTTTTTCTATCCGAACAAAAAATTAAAACCACCTTTCAAAAGGTGGTCAGGGAGTTCGAAAACCGCATCACAAGAAAGGCTCCTGCGGCTTTTAGGGAGTTCCCTTGAACATAGCCGCAGGCTCCCCGACCGCACGTCGGATAACAACCAAATAGACACTGTTTTACTAAAAAAACAGTTCTACCTTAGGACATGATTTCTGCCCCTTGTGATGTAGGCTTTCGACAGCCTTTTTGCACCTTTTAAAAGCACTCAGAGAGCATCGGCCCTCGGCAAAGGATTTTAAAACACATTTTTATGCATTGCAAGTTATTTTTTTATACTCCCCTCTTGAAAAAGGTTGAATGACACACCTATTTATGTTAAAAGGTCTTTCATTATGAGTACGAAAAAGGATTTTTATGAAGTTTTAGGCGTAGATAAATCTGCCTCACAGGCAGATATTAAAAGTGCATATCGCCGTAAAGTAAAAACATGTCATCCGGACTTACATCCTAACGACAAAGAATGTGAGCAGATGTTTAAAGAAACAACCGAAGCCTATGAGATTTTAAGCGACGAACAAAAACGGGCGGCCTATGACCAATATGGTCACTCTGCTTTTGAACAAGGAGCCGGAGGTTTCGGGAGTGGCTTTGGCGGTTTCGGCGGAAGTGGTTTCGGTGGCTTTGGCGGATTTGGCGGGGGAGATTTTTCTTCTGTTTTTGAAGAAGTCTTTAACGGCTTTATGGGTGGACGCAGTACACA
>JAFQJY010000009.1 GCA_017414845.1 Alphaproteobacteria bacterium
AGGATTCGGTGTCGGACATTCTCCACACTGATAACATCCGTCTACATTGATGAGGCATTGTCCCTCAGGGCATACTCTCGGGCAACTCGGGCAACACTTTCCGTCTTGATTCATACACTGAGGCGCAGGACACGGATTCGGTTCAGGACATTCCACACAATCGTAACACCCGTCTACGATTTTTTGACATTTTCCCATTCTCGTACAGACTTCTGCACTCGGACACCACGTGCAACAATCCCCCTCCGGATTGATACATCCGCCAATACACGCAGGCGGTGTTACTTTCGGACATCTCGTCCGACAAACGTTTTCATTCGCACAATAGACTTTCCCTCGCTCAGCACAACATTGTTCCTTTGTTTTCTCTCCGCCACAACAGAAATGACCGTCTGCATAAACGGCACTTGCGAATCCTAATACCAATCCGAAAATGATGAGAAACTTTTTCATAATCTGACTCCTTGTTGCGAATAAATGTAGCACATTTGTTTTCTATAATCAACACATTTTGTTGTCAATTACCTACAATTCAGTTATGAACAGATTAAAAGTTTTTGGAAAAAATGTAAAAATACGCAGAAAAAAAGCCCGTTTAGCGCAACAGGATTTAGCGGTTATTGTCGGAATTGATCGGTCTTATCTTTCTGAAATAGAAAACGGACACAGAAATCCCTCATTGTTGGTCGTGTTCGCCATTTCAGATGCTTTGCAATGTTCATTATCCCAATTACTTGAAGATAATATATAACCTGATTTTTTTCGTTTAAATATTTACTTACTTCGTAAAAAAACGAAGACTTTCGTCTTCGTCTATGATACTCTTTACACACTTTAAAGGGTGAAGGGGCGAAACGAAGGAGGATGGGTTTCGTTTCTCTAGAAGCCCCTTCAATTTTATTGTTTTATCATACTTATAAATGCTTGTCAACATATTTTTTATTGAAAAATGAAAAAAAATATATAAAATAACGAATATCGTGTATTTATTTTTGAAAAAATCTATATAAACGGACTAAAAATGACACCTTTTTTAAAAGATTCCTGCAAAATTCTCCAAAAAAAGATAAAAGAATGCAAACGAATCGTCCACGATGACGATTTTTGCCGATTCTATTGTCAGGAAAAAGAACAACATTCGTTTCAGGTTCTCTCTGCCGGCGAATATATTCTGAAAAAATTACCCGATTCGTTTGATGAGGAAAAGAAAAATCTCTATCTTTCCGGCGCACTTCTTCACGATATCGGCAGATTTAAAGAAATTCGCTTTCTTTTAAAGGATAAATCTCTTAAATATGACCACGGACGGCTGGGAAAAGAGGAATTGGAAGACCTCGGTATCGGCGATAAAATTTTTCATCTAGCCGTTTTACACCACGGTCATCAACTGGATGACTTTTATAAAGATACCGATTATTTGGTGCTGGATGACGAAGACAAAAAATCCGCAGAAGCGCTGTTATTTTTTATTCGGGATTCCGATAAAATAGCCAACTTAAAACTTTTCGTAGACAGACCCGATATCGGTAAAATGGACGAGGTTTATTTTCCTCGTACCGGTAAAATTGCCGAAGAAGTCGTTAAAAGTTATCAGCAAATGCGCTGTTCGGATTATCGCTTACTTAAAGGTGTGGAAGATTGGTTTTTTGCCCGAGTTTCTTGGATTTTTGAATTACACTATCACCCCTCTTTTGAATTCATTCGTCAGTACGATTTAATCAGACGTCATCTTGATTTTATGAAGGACTATACGGACGACCTTAATTTCCTTAAATTTTGCGAGGAACAACTCAATACTTACATAGAAAAACAAGAGTCTAGATAAAATACTTGACAAAACAACTTTTTTAAGGTAGAGTTATTTCTGTTTTATGAAACAGGCCTTCTGCTGAAAAAAGGAGTATTTTATGGCACGTCAATTTTCATCCGGATTATCTGACAGACTCAACATGGAGTTAAAAGAGGTTATTTCGGAACTCAACCTTTCTCCAAGTGAAATCGTCCGTTTTTATCAGAGCATTCGCCCTGCGGATGTTTATTTTATGGATTTTTGGAAGAAAAAAAGCGGTCTGACTGCAAAAGAGGGATTAAAAATCTATCGGGAACTGCTGGCGCCTCACAGCATCAAGCGAGCGCTTTTAAAACGCCCTGTTCTTCTGTTTTATCCCATAGATGAAGTTCGGAAAAGGATTGCAAAAACATGCGAACTTCTCGGAAAAGACGGATTGACACGTGCCGATTTCATCAGTGCGGCTTCCAGATGTCCTCAAATACTCATTCAAAATCCGAAAACGATAGAAAAGAATATTCTGCCGGTTGCAGAACATTTTAAGAATGACGGCATTCGGATGTCTGACTATATCAGAGCCTGTATTCTGTATCCCGTTTTATTTACCCGTAAGGCAGAAAGTATTATTGACCTTACGGAAAAAAACATTTCTGCCTTTGAAAATTTAGGCTGGACCAGAAGCGATTTTTTAGAAAATGCCAAAAGAAAACCGTCTCTTTTCAATCAAAAAACAGAAACAATTCTCAAAAATACGGAAGAATTTTGTAAAACTTTTGAACCCTATGGATTAAAACGGGAAGAAGCACTTGAAGTTCTTAAAAAAGAAAGCCAACTGTTGGCACAATCACCGCAAACACTGCTTAAAAACGTTATCGGCGTTCCCGAAAAAATGGGTTTGGGGCGCAAAGGACTTAAAACCTATATGCACGCCCTTAAAATAAAACCGCAACTGTTTTATGCCTCTGCCGAAACCGTTGTCAACCGTATTCAAACAACCGTTAAACAATTTGAACCTTACGGCATGAAGATGACGGACTTTTGGAACGCTGCGCTTAAAAAACCGGAACTGTTTACGTTAGATCCCAAAAACATCTATCAAAATGTTGCCGGCGTTGTTCAGGGACTTCAAAACGAAGGTGTCACTTTTGAAAATTTTGTTCCTTTGCTGACAAAACAGCCGTCACTTGTCGGTATGCCTACCGACACTGTTTTATCTCACATTGATACGGTCGTTGAAAAAGGAGCCGACTACGGCATAACACGAACAGCCTATACCCAAGCGGCTCTTCGTCAGGAGGCTCTTTTTGCCAGTAATCCCGACACCATTCTTTCCAACATGGAAAAGATTCATAAACTCCTTTCCACCATGGGCGTTCACCGATATAAATCAGAAACAGGGGCGTATCTTCTGAGTCGTCCGCAGATGTTTAATATGGGTGATGAAAATATTTCCAACCGTTATATGTACGGATGCTATTTACGACATTCTGACAGGCAGGTCACAAAAACAGCCCTTATGCGAACAACAAAACGTGATATGGAAAAAGTGACGGCACATTATACCTGTCCGTTTTTAAGACGCCTTAAAGAACATCAACGATAACTGTTTTTTTCCGCCCCGACATCATCCGACAGGATTGAACGACCTGTTCAACCGATTGAGTTTAATAAAAAAGGGCGGGGGTCTTTTAAGAGAAAAGGAGATGGATATCCTTACCTTTTTAAAATAGGTTTCAAAACAGACAAAACAATACACTAAA
>JAFQJY010000103.1 GCA_017414845.1 Alphaproteobacteria bacterium
ACGATGAATGTAAATCGGATGAAGACTGTGGATACTGTGAGAAGTGCATAAATAGAAAATGCGTAGATTTTCTGCAATCAATACAAACGGGCGAATGCTGTGATGAGTGGATAGATTGTTGTCCGCTGACAGAAACCTGCGAGGAGTGTATACCTGATCCGTCCTGTGAAACGGAACCGGATTTGTGTGTAAAGAATGAAGTTGTTTGTACAAATTGTTGTGACTGTGATTCGGACACAGGAGAGTGTACTAAAGATTGCAGGACAACACCAGAAAAACCTGAATGCTGTAATAATAAAGCCTATGAGAAATTCCCTGAAGGAAAGGTAAGAAATAAGGAAACGTGTGTTTGCGAGTGTGAAAACCCGCCAACATGTGATGAAACTAAATGCGAACAACTGTCGGCGGATAAGTGTTCGTGTGAAAATAAGAAAACAACAAAAATGTATGGCGATTGTTGTGATAAAGGCCCAGTAGAATGTTGTCCGTTGACGGAGAGTTGTAGTTGCACTATAACAGGTAACTGTGGTGGAAATTATGCTGCCGGAAGTTGTGGAGATATTTATCGGTTGGATCTTCCTGAATTTAGTGAAAAATATAAAAAATGTGAAACTTACAATAATCAGTATCAGGCTCGACCCGGTGTTAGTGGATGGAAGAGTCGTAATATTGAAAGTAATTCGGTGACAGGTGATTATTCAGAGGCAAGGATTGGAAACAGTGGTGGAACACCGGTATATTGGACAGCCGGCGGAACACTGACAACTGATAATCCGAAGATAGGTTATACGGCAACCCAAATATGCGGACAGGGAGATGAATATATTTACAACTCAATGTCCAAAGAAAGCATGATAGCGTGTTGTCCATCACGTGAATACGTGGGCTGTCGTGGTGAATACGCTGTTTGTTGTCCAAATTTTGCACAATTGCCAGAAGGGGCAACGGTTAGTTGTGGGGACGGTTTGATTACGGATACTAACTATGTCTGCTGTGAGACTGGAGGAAATACAGCCGTTGCTATTTACAGTTCGGATGGAAAACAGGTCGTGGATTACCAGTGCTGTGCCATAGGTGAAGAAGCCGTTCCCGTGTATGGAGGTAAAACCAACGAGCATATCTGTTGTTTAGAAGGTTTGGCTGCCTATAATAACGGAGAAGTGACAGGTCCGGACGGAAGTAAATGTTGTCCGACTGGACATAAGGTTATGCATGCATCCTATACACCGACAGATGGAAAGGAAACAACAAGATACGAATGTTGTAAAGAGGGAGAAAATGCTTGGATAAATACGAAAGAAACAACTGCGACAATAGAGTGTTGTTCGGCTGATAAAGATGTTGTTAAGGATGATAAAACGGGAATTCAAGGATGTTGTGAAAAAGGGGCAACAGGATACTTATTTAAGGATACCTATACAGAATTGCAGTGTTGTAAAGCTGGAAAAGAAGTCAAAGAACTGGATGAAGATGGCGTGATTTACAGAGTATGTTGTAATTCCGGTGAGGAACCTCGCAGAATTGGCGATAATGAAACGCCCGGATCGTTTACCTGTTGTGCTGCCGGAAGTGCAGAGTATCAAAGAGCAGAGGATCTTTCTCAAGGGATTATGTCAGTTGTGAAAGATTGCTGTCCTCTGGATGCTCCTTATCCGAAAGATATTGATATAGATTATAATGGGGAAGAGTATCAAATGTGCTGTCCTCGTGATGACGATAAAACACTTAAAGTTTTGGGTGGAAAAAAGGATAACGCGGGACGTGAATATGAGTTTTTGTGTTGTAGATTTAATGATGAAACGGCATATTACGACGGAAACGGAAATGAGTGCTGTATCGGAGAAGCTTTTGCAACAGGGGTTCAAGATAGTTCAGGAAGAGATATTTATGACTGCTGTGATGAACAAAAGGATGAGATTGGTGTTGAAGTGAAGATGAATGCAAAACATGTTCCGACTACAGCAATGGTTTGCTGTGGAGAATATACGGATTCTTCCGGAAATACCAAGAGAAAAGAAGGGTATTGGAACGGAAGCAGTTTGGAATGTTGTTCCGGTGAAGTTTTCAAAAAAGGGTACTCAGAAAAGGGATTTGAAGGATATTCATATGGTTGTTGTGAAGGGGCAACCCAATCACCACCGACACACAATGTTTATATAACAAAACTTGAAACGGAAAGTGGTAAGACAATGTATACGGAACTTAGTATGTGCTGTCCTAAGGATGATCCCTCTGTTTATTGGAATGGAAATACGGTAGAATGCTGTAAAGGGAAAACTTATTATACGGGGAAAACAGCTAAATATGCAGATCCGAATAAAACGGATAATACGCTGTATAAGGTGGAAGCTTGCTGTCCTTATGATACACACAAGTTTATAGAGAAGGATGATGTGAAACAAATGAGTGGTGGTGATGAGCTTAAAGATATGTGTTGTGATATAGAAACTTATGGTGAAAATCCAACGGCATATCAGTCTTGGAGTTCCGGAAAGTTTGCCCTTAATTGTTGTAAAGGAAAACCGTATTATATGGCGAATGCAAATCTGGATACATTAGCTTGCTGTGAGGGTGCAACCGACGAAAATCCAACGCATGTTTCTCCGGAAGTTCAAGGAGATTTGGAAGGGGTAAGTATTTCGTATCCGTACGCTTGTTGCTCAATAGAAGAGTATACGGAGGATGCAACTGCTTACTTTAACGGAGCGCCTGATAGCATAAAATGTTGTAAGGGAGAACCGTATGATACGGGAAAAACTGTTCAAAGTAATAAGTGGGGAGTGGAAATAGATGTATGGGATTGTTGTACAAACGGTTCAAAAATGAAAACAGGTGTTGAAAATGACAAGCAACTGTATGGTTGTTGTGAGGGAGCATTTGGTTTACATCCGACGCATAAAGTTGTGCCAGTTCTTGGTTCTCAATATGGCGAAGAAAAGGAGGAAAAATGTTGTAGTATAGAGGATTTTGGAGAAAATCCGACAGCCTACTGGAATGGGGTTTCTGTGGAGTGTTGTAAAGGAAAGCCGATAAAAAATGGTGTGGATGCCGATGGAAAACAGATGTACGCATGTTGTGAAGGCGCTACGGAAAACCCGACACATGCTGTATCTGAAGTAAAAGGAGCTCCACATGCTTTGGAATTATGTTGCGATATGGGTCGTTTCGGAGATGAACCGACAGCCTATTGGAACGGAAGTTCTGCGCAGTGTTGTAAAGGTGTCGTCTATCAAAAGGATACAGATTCTTCGGGAAATCCTGTTTATGCCTGTTGTGACGGGACACCTCATTATGTCAGTTATGAGGAGTCTTTTGAAAACGGTGAAACAATAGAAACGATTACGCATAACGAGTGGATCTGTTGTAAAAAAGGGACTTCGCCGACGACTTTCACAGGGGAAGAAGGTGATACATGGGTAGAGTGTTGCGCAAGCTCAGGGTGTGAGGTCTATAACTGTGAACCTAAGTGGGGAGAAGATCTGGAAAACCCGGAACATTGTCAAACAACAGGTTCGTGTGATAACTACATGTGTTGTCCCGCTTCACACCCATATTATGCCCGTATAAATTGTGAGTTTTATCCGCATGGAGGACCAGCTCATTACAACGGAGAATGTTTTGAAAAAGAAGTAAAGGGTTGTATGACTTTAGAAGAAGCATGTGATGCCGGCTCCAGTTGGGCGTGTGAGGTATTAGAAGGGTAGAGACTGAACTCTGTTAAATTTAAGTGAGATGCTTTTCTGCTTCCTCGGAAGCAACCGCAATAGTCTTGGCAGGAGAGGTCCTGTTGCTTGGCAAGTTCGTTTGTTTTTCTCTTGATGTTCGCCTTTGTGCCAGTTTGTAAAGTTTTCTTTTGCTGATAACAGCCCAACGGGAAAATTTGTCATACCTCTGGGGAAGAGGGTTGCATAAGATATAAAGATGATTGTATAACCGGATGTTCTGGAAACTTGGAAACTGATTTAGAACGTTTGTGGACGGATGAGTGGAGAGATGCTTAAAACAGGGTAATGGCCGTTCCTTTATCCTATTCGTCCTCTGTTTCGGCCGGTGGTGCGGATTTGACGGAGTTGTTGCAGTCTGAGTTGTTCCGGCGTCAGTTGGTTGACATTTTCGTTTTCGTATTCTTCTTCCGTTGTCAGTTCCAATTCTTTGCGAACAGTGGCAAGTAATTTATTATCTTTAGGAATTTCTTTGATTTTATTGATAAGTTTTTCTGCTTTTTGAGAGTTTTGCAAAGCATTTGTCATTCGTTTCTTTTCCGTGTTATCCAAAACGGCCATTAAATTGACGATAAGTTGTGCCGTTTTGTCGTCCAAATTACGAGGAAGCGTTTCGGCTTTAAGTCCTGTCGCAGAAGCAAGCGTTTCTTTTGGAGAAACGGCGCCTTCCGTCAGCACTTCTTTGAAACTGTCCATCAGACTTTCCGGTGCTTTTTTGATTTCGTCAGGTGTCATTTTCCCTTCGCCTTTTCCTAAGGCAATCGGTTTGCCCTTTTTAGACAGAATATCCACCATCTTTCGGCGTGCATTCGGAAACATTTTACAAAACCCGAGTTTTGTTAAAGGACGATTTGTTCCTTTCGGATAGGCTGAAATCAAATGCAACCCCTCCTCTTTAATGTTTCTGCGCTTAGCCCCTAAACATTCCGAACAGCGAATAACATCCGTATCAAAACCTAAAAAACATTCAAACTGATGGCAATAGAAAGGAAGTGTGTTCTCACCTTGAAACAAATCTTTTTCCAAAAAAGAACAATCATGAGGACAATGTGCCTGAGGCGGTGTTTTTTTAACTGCCATAGAAACGCTCCTTTCAATAAATTTAGTATAAACTAAAAGAAGATGCTTTACAAGTCTTTTCATTTCGGGTATGCTCTTTTTTTAAGCAGTTTTAACAATAAGGGGAAAAGAATATGGTTCAAATTGTACCGGCATCATTTGAGATTTTAACGCCGTTTGACGGTAATCAGGTTTTAAAACATATTGAACGTTGCGGACGCACGTGTTATCAGTCATTTGAAAAGGCAGGCGAAGGAACGGCAGAGCGCTTTGCAAAGCACATTGTGGAACGACATCACGAATCAGTGATTGAGCATTTCAGCATTTCTGTCAAGTTTATTATGGATAGGGCTGTTGCTAACGAATTGGTTCGTCATCGTTTGGCGTCATTCAGTCAGGAAAGTACACGTTATTGCTGTTATTCCAATTCAAAATTTAACGGCCGTATTACAGTGATTAAACCGCACGATTTAGATGAAAAATCAAAATCGTATCAGTATTTTCTGGACACGATGGAAGAGGTAGAGCGTTCTTATTTAAAGATGATAGAACTCGGTGAAAAGCCTGAAACGGCTCGGGCAATATTACCGTGTTGTTTGAAGGCAGAGATTGTCGCAACGGCAAATTTACGTGAGTGGCGTCATATTTTTAAGATGCGTTGTTCTGATGCGGCTCATCCCGATATTCGCTTTTTGATGCGTGATTTACGGGAGGAGTTTAAACGCCGAATTCCTGTTATTTTTGATGATTTGACGGACGAATAAGATGTCGCTGACCTTGGATGACTGGATACGGGGGTTTGTTTGCCTGCTCTATATAGAGGGAATTTTATACTTGTTTTTCCCAAAAGTGATTCAGGCATTTTCAACAGAACTGATTACGGATGCCCCTCTTCGGAATTTGAGGAATTGGGGCGCTTTTCTGCTGTTTGCAGGGACAGCGATTCTGATTTGGAGAATGTAATGCGCATAGATTTTTATCACTTGGAAAAGATGAGTTTTGAAGAGGCTGTTCCACTTGTTTTGGAAAAGGCTTATGAGCGTGGAAATAAGGTTCTCGTCAGATTAGAAGGTGCATCTGCCAGTGATTCTCTGAATCAGGTTTTGTGGACATATAATCCGGATTCTTTTATTCCTCACGGGGTTGAAAAGGACGGTTTTCCGGAAGAACAGCCTATTTTTATCACGCACAAAAAGGATTTTAATCCAAACGGGGCAGACATTTTGGTTGTATATAATCCGAAAGATGTTCCTGAGATGGCAGGCTTTTCCCGTGTGCTGATATTCTTTAACGGTATGGATGAGGAAGCCCTTAAAGATGCTCGCTTCGTATGGCGCAATACTCGGGAAAATAACGAACTTCACTATTGGCAGAAAGAAAACGGTCGGTGGGCTGAAAAAATATAATCACGCCCGGTGAAGTCTTTCCAGTTCTTCGGATAGCAAAAGCCATTTATCCTCTAAATCGGCAATTTCTTTTTCAAGTTCGGCGTATTGCTTTTGTTTTTCAATCAGGTCAGTCGTGGAAAGAGGTGTTTCAAAAGCCTTTTTAATATTGTCTAACAGTGCTGTTTTTTTATCCAGTTGTTTTTGAGTAAATGAAAGGTCCTTTTTTATAGGAATGGATTTGATTTTAAACTCTTGTGCTTTTTGGTAGTCGTTTAAAGGTTTTTCTTTCTTGTTATCTGTTTCTTTCGGGATAGGCTTAAAACTCTCGTCCGATAAAGATTTTTCGTAGTCGTTTAAGTCGCCGTCAAAGGGAAGACATTTTCCGTCTTTGACAAGCCAAAGTTCATCGGCAACCTGTTCAATGAGGTTAAAGTCGTGAGTGATAAGCAGAACAGAGCCGGAAAAATCCTGCAAGGCTTGAATAAGGGCATCTTTGGCGTCTATATCCAAGTGGTTTGTCGG
>JAFQJY010000104.1 GCA_017414845.1 Alphaproteobacteria bacterium
GATGTGGCGAGTGGTGCCGGTTTAACGTTATCCGTGTATCATCGGATAGAAATGGGGCAACGAGAGGTAACGGAAAGTCAGTTTGAAAAAATTGCGCATGCGTTGGGTTATACGGCAGAGGATTTACAGATACAGATTTATGAATTGGATATGTCTGATGCGTTAAAGACGCTTAAAAAAAGCAATTTGCCGGGGATTTTTCATCCTAAGGGCGGTTATAACGATTTACCGCTCAATGTCAGTTTGTTATCTGCGAAAAAAATACCTGTGTACGGTAGCGATAAAGAGGGGAATGTCGTTATTAAAGAGGGGCAAGCCATACATTATCTGAACGGTAGTTTTGAGGATATTGAATCAATGTATGCCATTCAATTGACGACTCCGAGTTTAGGAAATATGTTTCCGTTATTCAGAACAATTTTGATTGTAGACACAAAAGCAGATGTCCAAAAAGGCGATTTCGTTGTTCACAGGAAAAATGAGGGTGCTTGTGTCGGAATTTATCAGAATAAAGAGGATGGGACAAGTGTCGTTGTTTCTCAAAATCCTGAGGAGGAAATATCTGTGACGGATGAGGATAGTATAGAAAAGATAACCTATATCCATATTTCATAAGAGGGAATACGTGAGATGGCTTTAGATTTAAAAACTTGGAAAAAAGATTTTTTTGAAAAAGAAAAAAATACGGAAACGCCGGATATTGTGGCTCAACGGCTTGTAAATGTCTATCGTCAGTTGTCTGTTTTGGGTGAGGGGTGTGTTCCTGCTTTTAATAAGATGTTGATTGATGCCGGAACACCGGAAGTTTTGGTGGCAATGAAAGGAATCCCCGGAGGAGATGAATTACGGGAATACGTTGATTTTGTTCAAAATCAGGAGCAGGTCCGCCACGAAGAAGAACAACAAGAGCAAAACGACGAAACGGGAACAGAACGTTTGCTTCCGAAGGCAGAGGAAATTTCGCCCCTATGGGATATGATGACACCTGTCTATGCGGGAGGGGGCGGAAACGGTGGGGGAATTTCAAGCGCACAGGTCTATACACTGGCAACGAGACTGAATAATGTCGGCTTATCTCTTTTAGAGGCTGAATACAAAAAGATATTGGCAAAACTGATACAAAACAATCAGCAATTGATGGAAATCGCCAGTTATTTAGTAATAGACTCGGATATTGAAAAGACGCAAAGAAATTTAAAGACGGTTTTGTCAAAAATGAATGAAACGCAACAGACACAAGTGCGTGAAATGACAAAGATGCTGACACAAAGCGGACAGAATGTCAGTGAAAAAAATAAGCGTTCTATTACAAATTTATTAGAAACAACATTGCTAACAAGCACAGGAACAACAGTTCCTCAACAACAAGAGAAAGGGGAGAATAATGGCTAATTCTTTGTTGCAACCGGTTTTGGATGCCGTCAATGCCTATCGTCAGGATCAGGAAAGTTTGGAACAATTGGTGCATATTGCATCACAACAATTAGGAGAAGATTGGTTGAATGCTTTGCAAACATTACCTGACTCAATAAGTATTGATCCGGAACAAAAGGCTAATATGGAGGCTAAAATCGGTCACGCCGTTCAATATTATAATGCGCTGACGGCCTGGCAGATGGCAGAAGGGTTTATAAATGCACAAACTCCTGATATTTCGGCGATAGAAGAAAATTTACCGGCGATGGAATACTGGCTTTCTTCATTTGGGGATGCCGGTACGAATTTGCTCAATCAAGTTAAGGCGTTGATACCGGCGCAGGCTGTTCAACAGGAAACTGCACCGACCGGGTTGCCGACACCGGCTGACGGATATGATGAAGCAATGAATTCGCTGATGGCGGATTTGAAAGAATACGATATGGCCAGTGCCCCGTCATCTGCACCTGATGCAGAAGAAGAAATTCTGTTAGATGAGGGACCCGTTGTCAACGAGTCACCGATGATAGATGAAGTGCCGTTAGATGAGGCTCTGGATGAGGCTTATGCGACACGGACAGAGCCGATTGGTGTTCCTCAGCAGGCTCTGGCAGAAGAGCAGATTTTGGCGCCTGAGGTTGTAGCGCAGGAACGGTTAGAGGCTGTTCAGGCACAGGATATTGCCGAAGAACAAGAACTGGCGGCCGAGGTTTTGGAACAAGCCACAATTCAGGAAAATGTTACGGAACAACAGAATACGGCAAGTGAAAATGTTGATTTTTCAGATATAGATTTCAGTATTTTTGAGGACTTTACGGCACAATCGGAAGAAACCTCTTCAACAGCGCCGGATATTATGCCAATGCAGGAGAATGTTTCTGATGGCGTTTCCGGAGAAGATGCTTTGTCTTCCTATGTTCCTGCACAGGAAACAGAACAGGTACAGGAATTTACACCGACACAGGAAAATATGGGTGTACAGGAATTTATGCCGACACAGGAAAGAGAACAGGTCTTGGAAACGGCTCCTACATCACAGGTTGATGAGGAAATCCCTGTGGAAATGCCTCGGACGATTGTGTCCGGAAATCCGGAAGAAGTCTCTTTTGTAACGACTGATGTAAGTACAGGAACCGAAGCAATGGCTCCTGTTGAAGAAGTCTCTTTTGAAATGCCTATGGAAGAAGAGATTGTTTTCCCGACTGTTTCGGAAGATGTTGTTTCAACGCCTGTTGCAGTACAGTCTCCTTCAATGCCTGAGGAGTTTTCTGTTGCAGAGCAGGAAATCGCTGTGACAGAGAGTGATGTTGCCGAAACTCCTGTGTATGAAACAAATCCGGAGGAAAAAGCATATCAAAAACCTCCTTATGCAGAGGAAGGGCTTTCTTACGATATTCCTTTTGAAGTGGCACATTTCCTGCGTGAAAGGGCACTTTATGAAGGTTGGATGCGTGGATTGGCTCCAGATGTGTCAACCTTAATAAAATAGAAAAAACGGAATATCCTTATTATGGTGTTTTGGTAGATTTAATGCAGTCAGTTGTTAAAGATTGTGATGAACTTCTTGCCAGAACGGATTTAGGAACATCTGTTGAAATGTGGATTGCCGGTGGTCGTCGTGAATTGACAAGACTTCGGACAGCGTTGACGGAACTTATTGCAGGACAGGAAGATATGTATAAAACGTCTTTGGAAGATTTACTTGATCCTGAAAAAATGCGTGAAGTTTTAGGTAAACTGGATTTGTCTAACAGTAAAGAAAAACGTGATCCGGCACCGGACGGTTTTGAATTGGTGGATGATCCGTTCTCAACAGACAGTACGGCAGAAATGGAAGCAAAGTTTAAGAGTGAAGTCGGGTCTGCCATTGGATAAAGAAAGGAAAGAAGATGGAATTGTTTTCTGTTTTTAAAAAGGGAATTGTCGGAGGTGTTTTGTTATGCTCTTTTGCCGGTATGGCACAAGAGACAATGGTGCCGAGAGATACACCGATTGCTTCGGATGCGCCTCCGTCGTTTTCTTACGAACAGGATCCCTTTTTGCTTTATCCGACACCGTATGAGAAATCAGACATTCAAAATACTTATGTTGTCGGAGAGGGGCAGGAAATTTCTTGTTCGGGAAATACACCGTTGGAACGCTTTAATAATTGCCAGATTTATGATAAAAAAATTTCTGAGGGGCGTGATATTCGTTTGAGTAAAGACGCTACTCAAAAAATGATGGACAGATTGAGTATTGAAGTTCCTGTTCGGTGTGAAGTCCCTTTCCAGACAAATGAGATTGTTTCGGCCTATCCTATGGGGACAAAAGATTTTGTTTTGAAACAGATGAACGGTACGGATGATTTACCCAGATATGAGGTTGACGGTTATACATTTAATGATTTACCGTTAGATGTTGCCTTGCAGGAATTGGTAGAAGAGGCAGAAATAAAAGTATTTTCTGACGATGGTGTCTTGCCGTATTTTTCTGCCGAGGAATTGCGTGGGGAACTTAAAGACGTGATTTCTGAGTTGGCAGATGTCGGTCAGTTCTATGTGGCTTATGATGCAGAAGATAAAGAACTTTATTTGTCCAGATATGCGAAGTTTAAGTTGCAGATTCCGGGCGGACGAATCGGATTGTATGCCTTTATTGACGGTTTAAAAGGGTTGGATATTAAGGATATTCATGCCGATTGGAGAACAAATACGCTTTATCTGAGATTAGATAGGGAAAAGGAAGCAACCGTTCAACGGTTGATTGATTCCTTTAAGGAAAATCCGGAAATGCTTGTGATGGATATCAAAGTTTATTTACTTTATGAAAATCCTGATCAGGAAACGATACACTGGCAATCAGTTTTAGAACAATTCGGTCCTCACAAAATCAACATGGAGGTGGAAGGCTTACAAGGAAGATTGCTTATAACAGATCACTATAAAAAGGGTAAATCTTTATTAGACATCATTCGTGAAAATGTAGATACTTCCGTCGTCGCAGAAGGAGTTGCCGTTATGCCGAATAATTGGTTTGTTCGGTTTGATATCGGTTATTGCGCTCGGTTTACGGAGCATGAAAGAGATATGTCTCTTGTTTTTAAATCCAATGTTCGTTCGGCAAAACAGATACAGACGGAAATGGCTTTGGATACAATCAACGGAGAGTTGACGGCATTTGATGCTTTTTATGAGATTGATGATACGATTTATATGATTGGTATCCCCGGCAAATTCTTTAATCAAATCGGGGATAAAATGGAATATATGATTGTGATGAAACCTAAACTTATCAGATTAGTAAAATAGGAGAAAAAATGACTGAAAATAATCAACGTCCAATACCACCTCAGGCACAAGCCGGTTTTACGGCACCGAATATGCCGAGTTTCGGAGTGCCACCGATGGCAGGTCAGCCTCAGGCTCAACCTCATGTACAACCTTCCGTCCAAGGGCAACAACCAATGCAGGGACAACAACCTGTTCAGGAACAGCCTAAACAGGCTCAGGGATTTCAGCAACAGTTTACGGAAAAGGTAAATGCTGCAAAAGAAGCATTTTCCAACTTTGGAAAAGTCCCGGGAGAATATGTTGCTTCAAATCAGAAAAAAGCCTCTGTCGGCAGTGGGCAGTACGATAATAATTTTGCTGTGGATTTAGGACTTCCTCCGGTTGTTCTGACAACAAAAATTATGTCTGCCATTATGATAGGTGTTTGTTTCTTCGGTTTGATTTTGGGCGCTTTGTTTTTCGGTGGTGGCGGAAAAAAAGTCGTTCAGACAGGATTGGAAGGGGTTGTCAGAAATCCGGAAATTCCTCCCGGACGTCGTCGGTGTGGTATGGCTGAAAAAACACAAGGCTGTACACTTTATATTATGAATGCAGAACGTCGTGACAGAGAGGCCAGGGATTTTTATGATGAAGCATCTCGTGTGACGGGTGTTCCTGTTTATACGATTAAGTTCGGAAATGTGGAATATGCGACTTCTATCGTTCGCCCGGAGTATATTGCTCAAATCAATATTCCACCGATTGATAAATAAGCGTTTATTTTTTCAGAAGTGTTCTGATTAAAAAAAATAGACCACTGATAAAAAACGGAATAAAATAGTAAAGAACACGAAAGGTTAAAAGGGTGGCAATAATACCACCCTTTTGTTCAGGTGTGTGTGCATAAAGATAAAGAAAGGAACCCTCAAAAACACCTAATCCCCCCGGAACTTGTGTAGATAATCCTATCAATTGACATAAAATAAAAATGATAAAACAGTAAATGATGTTACAATCTATGTGATAATGAAGAATGGTATAAAAAACAAGAGAAATAGAACTGATATCTAATGTACCGATAAAGATTTGCAGAAGTGTTTGTTTTAATGTAGGGGCTTTGATTTGAATTTTCTTTATGCGAAAACTTTTTTTCCTTACAATGATACAAATAATATAAAGAGACAAAATAAAATCAACAATTACACAACCTATATAGAAAAAATGAGCATAGGGAAAAGTTGTTTTTGTTAAAGACGCAAGAATAAGTGCAACATTGAGAACGCTTATCATCCCAAGCAAGAAAGTTATACTTTCAAATGCAATCATTTTAAAGATATTGATTTCATTTATTTTTTTATAAAGAAGATATCTTAAACTTCCTCCCGCAACATAAGCGTGTCCTGTCGTATTCGTGACGGAAAAGGAAAGAAAAGCATTAGTTATGACCTTTAAGAAAGGTATTTTTTGTTTGATGTAGGATAAGGCAATAAAATCGTATCCGGCAAGCATCAAATAATCTAAAACTGTGAAAGAAAAGGCAATACTTAAAATATAGAACGGGGTTTCCCGAATAAGCGTGCCGATTTTATCAAGACCGATTTTTCGGACTTCCGAGAAAACAAGTCCGACGGCAAGAAACAAGAAAAGAAATCCTGCGATTTTAAAGATGAGTTCAAGTCGTTTTTTCCACATAAAAATGAAATAGTTTTTTTTCAAAAAAAAAACCATAGGAAAACATATCAAGATATGTTAAACTTGTCCAAAGAATAGGAAAGGGAATAAAATGATAAAGAAAACACTGTATGTGATAATGATTTTGCTTGTTTCAGGGTGCAGTTATCTTCGTATTCAAACGAAAGAAGAAGCAACGCAGATGCCATATTCCAGACATCAAAGTTATTTTCGTCAGAAAGATTATGATGTTATGGGGCGTGTTCGTGGAGAGTACACGAAAGTCTGTCTTCTTTTTGGCATCTTATGTAATCAGGATATTGATATTTATGATGACTTACTTAAAAAGGGCGTGGAACTAGGCGCCAATGAAGTCATCAATGTCGTTATTGATGAGAACATGTCGTCATTGGTAACCTATCCGTTGTTTTCAAGACATAGGTTTGTCGCAAATGGATTGGCTATAAAAATTAAACCGATAGAGAATACGCAAAAGAACAGAAAAAAAACAGAAGAAGACTAGTTCTGTGAGGCGTTAAAAATGGACTTAAGTTGTCCGCAAGCCGCCATAATGTCTTGTCCTCTGGCAACACGAACAGGGCAAGGAATGTGCGCTGTTTCAATTATTTTTTGAAAACGGGCAACATTTTTGGGTGTGGACGGTTTAAAAGAACATCCATCCCAAGGATTAAACGGGATTAAATTGACTTTTACTTCTAAATTTTTAGAAAGTTCAATCAATTCATGGGCGTGAGAGGGTGAATCATTAACGTCATCCAACATAATATATTCAAAAGTAATATATTGCCTGTGTTCCAAACGTGTCTGATATTCCTGACAAGCCTTTATCAGCTTTTCAAGTGGCCAGCGTTTATTGACAGGCATCAATTTATCCCGCAGAGAATTGTTCGGGGCGTGCAAACTGATGGCTAATTTAACGCCTAAATCTGTTGCCAGATTAGGTATCTTGTCAGCAACACCGGATGTTGAAATCGTAATACGCCTTTTAGAAATGGCAATTCCTTCACCATCCATAGCAATTTTCATGGCTTTGACGGTATTATCATAATTATGAAGCGGTTCTCCCATCCCCATAACAACGATATTTGATAAAAAACGGGTTTCATCCGTAGGTGTCGGCCATTCCTGATAACTGTCCCGAGCAACCATAAATTGTCCGATAATCTCAGCAGAGGTCAGATTCCGTTGCAGACCTTGTGTTCCTGTATGACAGAAAGCGCACTTTTGTGCACAGCCGACTTGTGTAGACAGACAGACTGCGCCTCTGTCTTCTTCCGGTATATAGACGGCTTCTACCTCTTTTCCGTCGCCAAAACGCATCAGCCATTTTCGGGTTGTGTCTTTTGAGGTTTGTTCGGTAATAATCTGAGGTCGTGTTATCGTATAGCGTTCTGCAAGTTTTTGTTGCAATCCTTTTGAAATAGATGTCATTA
>JAFQJY010000105.1 GCA_017414845.1 Alphaproteobacteria bacterium
CGCCGAAATGTTCCTGAGACAGTGTTGCCACTTTTTCAACAGAAATATTCATAATGCCGGCAATTGTTTCCAAGGTTTCACCTTGACCTCTGGAAGCGTCAAGAGCATATTGATCCATATTGTTTTCAAGGAATACAAAAAGCATTCTTCCCGTACCGCCTGAAACACGACCGTTCGGATCACAGCCGGAAGAACCGGACGTAATGCCGAATGTCTGAGGACCGAAAGTTCCGTTTGTTGTTACGGCTAAAATTTGAGGTCCTGGACCGGATTGCCCTTTCCAAACCATACTTCCTAAACCACAACCTGTGCTGTCATAAGCAGATGCAGAACCTGCCATCAGGCAGACTCCGAAAGCAACGGCAGATGCCAATAAAATTTTCTTCATATATTTCTCCTTACATTCATGAATGAATAAAACAGAATCATTTTAACAGATTATCATCGTATGACAAGTGTTTTTTTTACTTTGGAGTCCAAAGTCTGTTTCCCATTTGTTTTTTGGATGTTGTCATCAGGTTTTCGCCGTTCTTCAGATAGAAAACAGTTGTTCCGTTTCGGCAGAATTCATTTTTTGTTATAATCCTTGTGGCAAGCGGACAAAAAACAGGTTTGTTCTTACCGGACAGAATTAAATCTGCCTTTTGACATTTTGTCGGATTAAACAAAACGGTTGTTCCGAACAGGTTATAAATCGTATCTTTTTTGATTTTTCCTGTTTTTTCGGTTTCCGGATTTAATCCGTCACTTTCAAGCATGGTATTCCTAACTATTTTTTGACTACCGAGCGTGAACCAAATACCATCCTTTTTTAAGGCCATAAACTGTCCGCAACTGCTAACGACAATATCCGGATTTTTTGCAAAAAGAAACAGACTGATGAATATAGGCGCAAATCCAATATATCTGATTTTTGTTTGCCACAAACAGAGCCATAAAAGACCGATACTTATCAGAGGAAGACTGATTTCTGATAATTTAGGATACATCAGAACGGCAAAAGGAAGAGAGGCAACCCACTCTGATATAAAAATAACGATTTTAAGAAAGAAACCGGCGATTTTCAGAAAAATCCAGTCTAATCCTAACGGCATAACAAGAACACTGACAAGAAGAAAGGGCATGATGATAATACCGAAAAAGGCACTTGTCAGAAAATTACCGAGCAGAGAGTAAAGGGCAATTTTATGAAAATGGTAAATGACAAAAAACACTGTGCCGAAAATGGCTCCGATATTCGTGAGTAAAAATCCGATGCTTCCCTTTGTCAGTATACGTTTAGGTTTTTCTTCGGGAATAAGAGGAACGTCAAAAGGCTCTTTTAAGGCTTCATAAAGGGCTATGAGCGAAAGAGTTGCTCCGAATGAAAGTTGAAAACTGACGGAAATAAGACTTTCGGGATAGAGTAAAAGGACAAAAAATCCCGCCCAACAAACAGAACGAATGGAAAGTGCCTGCCTATTGAAAAGAAGTGCTATAACAAAGAAAGAAAGCATCCAAAAAGAACGAACGGCAGGAACAGAACATCCGGAAATTAAAAGGTATAAAAAGCAAACGAAAAGAGCAGATAAGGCGCTGATTTTTTTGACATCTGTTTTGAGCGAGAAAGAGGGGAATAAATTAAGAGAAAAACGCAGACAGAGCATAACAAATCCTGCAACCAACACTAAATGAAAGCCGGATACGGATAAAACATGAGAAATGCCGGAATCTTTAAAGGTCTTTTGGATATCTTCCGATATACCTTTTTGGTCGCCTAAAATAAGAGCGTGAACAATTCCTGCCGTTTCATTCGGTAAGGCATTATAAATTCTTTGAGAGATTTTTTGACGTATATTTTCCAGAAATGATTTTTCTGTATTTCTTTTTAGTAATGTCGGTTCTTTTCGTGTATATCCATAGCCACCGATTTGCTGAAACCATGCATGCCTTGTTAAATCAAAGCCGTTCGGCATAAATGCCATGCTCGGAGGAGACAAAAATGCTTTTGTCTTAATTTCGTCCCCGACAAGAAAAATGTTGTTTGTTTGTGTCGTTATACGAATTTTCTTGGGGAGTTCATCTGTTTTATCAATAAATGACGGTTCTATGGTCAGACGTTGTCCTTTGGGCGCAGGCTCGGTCTGAACAATAATCCCTTGAATGTCTACATGCCCTAAATTATACTTTATTTTCGGGGCAGAAACCGTTTCGGCTTTCGTTTGGATAACTAAAAGACCGGCAAAGAAAAAAAGGATAGAAAGACCGGCAAAACGAATTCTCCGAATAAGACTTAAAAACAAACCGACGGCGACTCCAATAAGCGCTATGTTTTTGTTCGGTTCAAATTTAAGTGAGAAATATAAGGCTATCCCACCTCCGAAAAGGACAGGAAGCCAAAGATTTAAACGTTCGTATTCTTTTTCAAAAATCATCTTGCGTACTCTTTTGAAAAGAAGTATAACAGACTATTATGTAAAAGGATAGATTTATTATGTTTGAAATCGTTGTTTTGGCATTACTGCAAAGTATTACAGAATTTTTGCCCGTCAGTTCTTCGGGACATTTGGTTGTTGTTCGTGAATTTTTCGGGTGGAACGCACAAGGACTTGGGCTTCTTTCTGATTTGGGATTGCATATCGGAACTTTGGGGGCTGTTTGTGTTTATTTTATGAAAGATTTAATTGTCGTTTTAAAAGGTCTTTATACGAAAGGAACACCGAGAAATCTTTTAACCTGTCTGTTTTTAGGGACTTTGCCTATTGTCGTTGTCGGAATATTATTCGGAGAAAAAATAGAGTTTGCTCTGCGTAGTGTTCCTGTCGTTGCAATAATGCTGATTGTTTTTGGCGTTGTTCTTTATCAGACGGACAAACTCGGTTCTCGTCGGAAGGTTATGAGTGAAATGACCTATCGTGACGCTTTAATTATCGGTTCGGCGCAGTGTATTGCTCTTATCCCCGGTGTTAGTCGGAGTGGAATAACGATGTCTTTTTCTCGTTTGCTGGGGTATGGACGTTCTGATTCTGCTCGTTTTTCTATGCTGTTGTCTATTCCGGCTATTTTGGGAGCGACCGGATATTATTTTTTAAGACTTTTCTTTCGGGATAATTTATCCGGATTGCCTAACAGTTTTTACTGGGGCGTATTACTCTCGTTTTTCGGAGGATTGTTTGCCGTATCCTTTTTGATGAGTTGGGTTAAAAAACACTCCTTCTATCCGTTTATGATCTATCGTGTTGTTTTAGGTGGATTTTTATTGTTTCTCTTTTACTTTTCTTAAGATGTAGAGCCGAAGGGCACTGGATAGATTTTCCGTTCTGTTGTCATCAATTTCCTGAATAAGACCGGCAACGGATTTACCCTCATCGGAAGCAATAATCTTTAATTCATCAAAGAAAGCGTCTTCCAAGGAAAAACTGGTCGCATGTCCGTGAAGGGAAACAGAATGTTTTTTCATTTTTTCTTTCTCATTTCATCCAAAGAGATAACTTCTGCTTGTTTTTCGTCAATATGTTCTGCTTTTTTTTCATTCTGAGGCATAAAGTGAAGCGCCATTTGACAATCGGGATCAACAAAAGAAATAAGCGATTTGAAAGGAATAATTACGGTAGAGTAAACTCCGCCGAATGCTAAGTCAACTTTGATTTCTTCGTCAGAAATTTCCAGATTTTTAAATTGATGTTCAAGATCAATTCGCATATCCGAAGGGTACTGCGCTTTAACATGAGGCGGAATTTGTACGCCCTCATCAGAGGTTTTAAATTCCAAATAAAAAACATGACTGCCGATTCCGTCTTGCGCTAAAATTTTAAGCGCTTCTCTGACAACAGAGAAAAAAGCGTTTTGAATGAGGTTTTGATAATCAATCTGCATTTTATATTCCTTTTAAAACAAGAGCCTGTTTTCCTGTTGCTGGGAAAGCAGGCAAACCCCACCCTAAGCGCTCATCGCAAAGGGAATTGAAACGCCACACGCTACCAATTAAGCAGCTAAAGCGGCAGGAGCGAAATTATCATTCGCAACTATAAATCAGCCCGATAACGGCG
>JAFQJY010000106.1 GCA_017414845.1 Alphaproteobacteria bacterium
ATTTACTTTATTTAAAGTTTTTAAAGACATTGCACTCCGAAAAGGATATTCCCAAGAACAGGCACGTCTTTTTGCAAGAAACGAGTTTTTTCGCATTTATTGGAGTAACGCTTTAGAAAAATCTGAATACAGAGCCTATATTCCAAAATTATATTCAACACCTGACACATGGAATACTTATTACATTATAAATTCTTTAAAACACATGTATCTTCGTCCCTCCAGTAAAGGATACTATTTAAGCGCCTCAGCCCCTCTTGATTTGAGATATGAAATAAAAAAAAGGTTGGACATCATCGGTATTGATTTAACTCCGAATTTTATTTTTCAACAAAAGTCATTTAAACTCGGTGATTATTCCCTGACCGGTTTTTTTGAAAAAGAAAAATTCATAGAAGTCAATATATTAAATGTCGGGACAGATGATGATGTTGATTATATTTCAACAGTCTTTAAAAATGATATGCCCTTCTATATATCGGCTTATACGCCCAGAAACACCCCCAACATTAACTATACAAAATACTTTCACGGCACCAAAACACCTCGTGCGACCTATACGCTTAAAAACAATCTCTTGGACGGTATTTACAAGGAATACGACAAAAACGGTCAGCAAATTGTACAGATTCCCTTCATTAAAGGCATTCCTCACGGAAAAGGTTGGTTTGTTAAAAACGGAAAAATTGTCCCTCTTTTCCTATGTTTAGGTTTCTGTCTATAAAACCAGATTATTCCTCTTTGGCGTTTTTCCACTCAATTTCAAGCAGAACGGCGATACCCTCTTCACTTGAAATCGTATGTGTTGTTTTATTATCGTCAAAATGTGTTCGGACCGTCACTTTTTGACCGCTTTTGACAGGACGTTTATAATTTATCTTCACAAAAACAGGCTCTTTTTCATATTTCCATTCTTCCGGTACAGCCTCAACTGCCCACATCGGATAAACGGCATTATTGATATGTCCGTTGACATCCATTTCATCAAAACGAGCGATAAATGAGGTTTCAAACTCTGTTTTCTCTGCCGGTTTTAATCTTGGAAACGGTTCTTCTGACATGGCTTCACCGTCTATAAGAGCCAAATCTATCGGCAAATGCTTTGTCAGTTGTGCCGGTCGCAAGGTTTCAAGCGAAATAAGAACCCATTGTGTTGAACCTCTGAACAAAACGCGCCCTTCCGTATCGGTTACCTTATATTCACGTGCAGAACTTGCCGCATTTACGGTTGAAATCCATGTTTCAAGTTTTACCTTTTCACCCAACTTCGGAAGTCTGTTGATTTGCAGACGATACCCGGCCCCAACCCACGAAACGCCCTTTTTAAAGCAATCATTAAACCCTAAGTGAAGTATATCGGCATGTTCTACGGCAATATCCTGCAAAATGTTAAATAAACTATACAACCTGAGTTTCCCGAGACAGGTTACTTCTCGCATTTTGACGGTATGTTCTAAAACACATCTTTTCATAGCATTCTCCTTTTGAAGTTAAACTTACGCATTTCTCCTGTTTTTTCAAATCTTTTCTCTATTTTATCCCTTTTTGTCATTTTTTCGTCATTGACTTTACAGTCCGAAATTGTTAGCCTATCTTTTAGAAAAAGAGGAGATACCTTATGAAAAAAAGTCTTTTATTTTTAAGTTGTTTATTTTATGCGTCAATATCTTTGGCTTCTGCCGATGTTATAACAAGTCCGTTCTATGCGCCGAAAAAAGGCGAATCTCTTTCGAAAACGACAGCTACGTTTTATGAGAAAAAGGTAACAGCACAAAACTTCACATTTAAACAATACAACCAAACGCTGGAACAAGGTTATCTCTATGGTATTTCTGATAAGGTTGCCATAGATTTAAATATTCAAAACAGTTGGGAACGTCGTCGTGGTGATATCGTCCGCAATGAAGACACAAACATTAATTGGCATGTAGGTGCTGTTTATTCATTTATGCGTTCCGAGAAATTGCTTCAGGCACAAGTCCTGTATCGCCAAAATGAAACGCACCATGCTCGTGGAGCATATAAAGAACTTTACGGTCGTATCCAAACCGGATATGATTTCGGAAGTGTTTTGCCTTATATCGGAGCCGCTGCAGAACTTCCTCTGGCACAAAGCAAGCACGAAGACGATAAAATACAGGCTGGTGCCTATATCGGTTTATATGGTGTCATCAAAAATAAAATTTCTGCTGACGCACAACTTGTTTTTCACTATGATGACAATGATGCTTCCAAAGAATATCGTGTAGACACAGAGGTTTCTTACCTTATTACGCCTAAACTTGCTTTTTCCGTTTTCGGGAAATATGTCCTTTCCGATAAAGGAGATCAAGATTCAGAGGCAAAAGAGAAAACTGTAGGTATTCGCTTTAAAGCCGGTTTTTAATTCAACCTCACTCATCAAAAGAAACTTCTGCCTCGGCGGAAGTTTCTTTTTCTATAGGAAAAATGCGCTCTATTTTTGAACCAGCAAATACCTTTAACGTTTCGGCAATAATTGGTATTTGCACAAGACTTTCCTTTAATTTTCTTTCTTTTTCCTGCCCAACTTCTTTAAGCGTAGCCCCACCGCCGTTATCCAAAACCGTAACATCCCACCGCACGCCTGTCTGTGCAAACAGGAAATTACGAATGTCCATACTTAAATTTTCAGGTGCCCCTTCTGCCAAACTAAAATGAAAAACACCCTTTTCTATTTTTACAGGCCGAACAAAGCCCGTCATTTGAAAAGCAAGAAGCCTTTTTCCGGCCTTTTTAGCCAATTCTACCATATCAGCCATTTGAGAAATATCTTTTCCGGCAGGCTCTGTTTTCACAGATTCCTGTACAGGTAAATTCTGCGAAACAGCAGATATGCCCGCATCTATTCCTGCTTTAACTCCAACTTCGGATATCAGATTTTTTTTTTGAACTTCACCGCTTCGAAGGGAACGAACCATTTCTATCGGTGTCGGTAATTCTGCCGCATAGGCAATTCGTATCAAAAGCATCTCTAACGTTTTAAGAGGGCTTTCCGAAAATTTAACTTCTCCCACGCCCTTAAGAAGCATTTGCCAGTTACGTGTCAACACAGCCATAGAAAGTCCTTCGGAAAGTTCCTTTCCTTTAATCTTTTCAACCTCACTGAGCGAAATATCATTCAATAATTCCGGCGCAATACGAACACGGGTCAGCCAGTGTGTCATCTCTAAGAGTTCTTGTGCAACAGACAGAGCATCCACTCCTTGTGCATACTGATCTTCCAATACGGCAAGGCTCTCTTTAACCTGCCCTTTCATCAACTTTTCATATAAGTCAAATAACTGCGTTTTGTCAAAAATGCCAAGCATCCTTTTGACATCTTCCGTTTTGACCATACCGTCACCGTGTGCAATGGCTTGATCAAGCAAAGAAAGTCCATCACGAACGGAACCGTCAGCCGCTTTTGCTATCAAAGCAACTGCCTCTGTCTCAGCCGTAACATCTTCTTTTTCCAAAATTGTCTTGAAATAATCACAAAGCATCTCGGCTTCAATCCGACGCAAATCAAAACGCTGACATCTGGAAAGAATCGTAACAGGAACTTTACGAATCTCAGTTGTCGCAAAAATAAATTTAAGCCGTTCGGGAGGTTCTTCCAAAGTTTTCAAAAGTGCATTAAACGCTGATTTTGAAAGCATATGCACTTCGTCAATAATGTATATTTTATATCGGGCAGAAAGCGGATTATATTTAGCCCCTTCAATAATTTCACGCACATTATCCACGCCTGTATTACTGGCTGCGTCAATTTCTATCACATCTACATGGCAATCGTTCGCAATATCCGTACAATGCTTACACACACCACACGGTTGAGGTGTCATTCCGCCTTGTCCGTCGGCCCCGACACAATTGAGCGCTCTTGCAATAATGCGGGCAGAAGTTGTTTTACCGATACCACGGATACCTGTCAGAATATAGGCCTGTGCCAACCGATTTTTAGCAATAGCGTTACTGATGGTCCGTACAAGAGCCTCTTGCCCGATTAAATCGGCAAAAGTCTGAGGTCTGTATTTGCGTGCCAAGACACGATATTGCGTTTTATTTTCCAAATCCGTTTCCTTATCATCTGAGCGGAAGGAGAAGAACGACCCGCATGATCTGATTATGGGCTGCTTTCTTCCGAACCTGACCCGCTGTAAAAAGACCTTCGTCCGTCTCTCCTTCCTAGCGCAACACTAACAGATTTTTTTTCTAAAAGCAAGCAATAAAAAATGCTTTTTTGTTATTTTTTTTGGTGCTTTTAAAAGTAAAATCTGCTATACTTCGAACCAAGTGTTAGAATCTTTGATTCGGACGTATTTTTTAAGTTTTAACATAAGGATAATATCATGATTAAATTTATTGCAGAACGTGCTGATTTACTAAAATCTCTCTCTCATGTCCAAAATGTTGTAGAACGTCGTCAGACTATTCCTATTCTCTCAAACGTGCTTATTGAGGCGACGAGTGAAAACGGCGGAACGCTTTCCTTTAAAGCGACCGATAATGAATTGGAAATTTCCGACAAAATTTCTGCAACGGTTGAACAAGAAGGTTCTCTTACCGTTTCTGCGCATAAGTTTTATGATATTGTCAAAAAATTACCTGAAGGAGCACAGGTACAATGCGTTTTAAACGAGGAAACCGAACAACTTGCCGTTACATCCGGTCGTTCCCGTTTTGCATTACCGACTATTTCTGCCGACGGTTTCCCTTTAATGGCTCAGGAAGAAACTCCTTTTACGTTTACCCTGACAACAGCCGAGTTACAGGGTTTAATTGACAGAACACAATTTGCTATTTCTACGGAGGAAACTCGCTATAACTTAAACGGTATTTATCTGCATGAGAAAAAAGGTGACATTCCTGTTTTAAAAGCCGCCGCCACAGACGGCCACCGTTTGGCAACTGCCGAAGTTTCTCTACCCGACGGGGCTGCCGGCATGCCGGGAATTATCATCCCGAGAAAAACTATCGGTGAACTGACCAAATTGATTGCCGAAACAAGTCAAGATATAACCGTTTGTATTTCAGAAAACCCGATTCGTTTTTCCTTCGGAGATGTCATCCTTTCCTCTCGCTTGATTGACGGTGTTTATCCCGATTATGAAAAAGTTATTCCCTCCGGCAATGATAAAGCCTTGGAAGTTGACTCTTCCGCACTGACAACCGTTGTTGATCGTGTCGCCGTTATTTCCGAAAAATCAAGAGGTATCAAACTAACTCTCAAAAAAGGAAAATTGATTGTAACGGCAACAAATGCCGATGAGGGCAGTGCCGAAGATGAAATTGAAGCCGGTTACGATTCTGCTGAATTGGATATCGGATTCAATTACCGCTATCTTCTGGATATTTTAGCGCAAGTTAAAGGCGGAACGGTTCGTTTTTCATTATTGGACGGTTC
>JAFQJY010000107.1 GCA_017414845.1 Alphaproteobacteria bacterium
ATTTGCCGAGCCTTTACAATGAACTTTTGACAGGGGAGGATAACAGCCTTGTCCTTGAAACGGAGGGGTTTATTGACGAAAAAACAGTTCGGGCATTAGCACTCGGTTCTACGAGCGGATTATCCAGAGGAATGCCTGTTGTGGATACGGGACATCAGATTGAAGTTCCAGTCGGTAAGGAAATTCTCGGGCGTATGTTTGATGTATTCGGACATCCGATTGATGGAGGAAAAGAAGTTAAGACAGATAAAGTTATGCCCATTCATGCTGAGCCGATAGAACTTTCTAAACGTCAGGTCAATTCTGAGATTTTTATTTCCGGTATTAAAGCCATTGACTTGCTTGCGCCTATGGAACGGGGTGGAAAGTCAGGCTTATTCGGTGGCGCAGGTGTCGGTAAAACCGTTCTGATTACGGAAATGATAAATAATATGGTCGGACGTTATGAGGGTGTTAGTATTTTCTGTGGCGTTGGCGAACGTTCTCGTGAGGGCGAACAACTTTACCGTGAAATGAAAGAAGCAGGTGTTTTACCTAAAACCGTTATGGTATTCGGTCAAATGAACGAAGCGCCCGGTGTACGTTTTCGTGTCGCCTTATCTGCGTTGACAATGGCAGAGTATTTCCGAAATGAGAAAAAACAGGACGTGCTGTTGCTTGTAGATAACATTTTCCGTTTCGTTCAAGCAGGTTCGGAAGTTTCTGTGTTGCTGGGACAGATGCCTTCTCGTGTCGGATATCAGCCTTCACTCGGAACGGATATTGCCGAACTTCAAGAACGTATTTCAAGTACGGATAAAGCAGCAATTACTTCTATTCAGGCCGTATATGTGCCGGCTGATGATTTTACGGATCCGTCTGCCGTTCATACGTTCCAGCATTTGTCTTCCAGTATTGTATTATCAAGGGCAAGAGCATCTCAGGGACTTTATCCCGCTGTTGATCCGTTAGCATCCTCTTCAAATATGTTGACACCTCTTATTGTCGGAGAACGGCATTATCAGGTGGCAACAGCAGTTCGTAAAACACTGGCAGACTACGAAGATTTAAAAGATATTATTGCAATGCTCGGGTTTGATGAATTGCCTGAAAATGATCAAAAAACGGTTTTAACGGCACGTAAATTAGAACGCTTTTTAACACAGCCTTTCTTTACAACAGGTCAGTTTACGGGAATTGAAGGACGTTCTGTTTCTTTGGAAGATACTATTTCGGGATGTGAGCGAATTTTAAACGGTGAGTTTGATGACAGAAATGAAAACGATTTCTATATGATTGGTTCTGTGGACGAGGTTTTGTCAAAGGGAAAATAAAATGTTACTTAAAGTTTTTTCTCCTTATGAAATAGTCTTTGAGAAAGAAATTGAAAAAGTCAATTTTGAAGGAGTTGACGGTTTTTTTACATTTTTGCCTAAACACATAGACTTCGTTTCCGTATTAGCGCCCAGTATTGTTACTTATTTTGAAAAAAATAATAAAAAGTCGTATTTGGCATGTGATAGCGGTTTTGTCTTAAAAGAGGGGG
>JAFQJY010000108.1 GCA_017414845.1 Alphaproteobacteria bacterium
AGGCCCTCTTCCTGCCTCATCCGTTCCGGCTACATAGGTATATCCCTGTTTTTTTAACTCAATTTCATTTTCCAAGTGGGGCATAATATATACTTTCAGCACATTGCATCATGGCAGAACTTGTTTCCATTTCTCTGAACAAAATAGGCAATTTAAAGCGCCAATTCGGGTATTGAAGATTTGTTCCGGGTAAATTGATTTGATTATCCTGTTCAAAAATATCTTCAAGCGAAATCAGAAAAATACAGGAATTTGCTCTTGTCAAATACTGACAGATGGCACTGGGTAAAATACTCGGATAAACAGAACCATCCAGATATTCTTTCTTCTCAAAATCCTCTTTCGTAAAAGCGATATGATGATATTCTAACGCTTTCATCATTTCCAAGCGTTCGGATGCCCGTTCTTCCTGCAAACGTTTCATGGCACTCTTTTTTACGAAACCGTATTTTAACGCTAAATCCAAATCTTTTCCTTTCCAAAAACCGGACAATGTCGGCATATCGTGTGTACCGACCGTTACCAAACAATTTTCAGGGTAAGCCTGTGGCGGAATATAGTCTTTTCCCCAACGCATATACCGAAAAATTCTGAAAGAAAGTGTCTGATATTCCTGCATTTTCTCATGGAACCCCGGAGGAGGCGTTCCCAAATCCTCACCGATAACGACACATTTATGCCGATGGCTTTCAAGTGCTACAATACCCAGTAATTCTTCAAACGGATAGGACATATAGATACCGGTTTTATTTTTGGCATACCAAAACAGACGCATCAGCATAAATACGTGATCAATTCGGATAGCACCGGCCATTTGCATATGTTCGCTTATCAGTTTTCTGAAAGGTTCAAAAGCCTGTTCCCGAAGTTCCTGCGGGTTCATGGGAGAAATTCCCCAACTCTGCCCTTTTGGATTAAATGAATCGGGGGGCGCCCCAATGCTGACATCCTTTAAAAACACTTTTGGATTTGCCCAAACCTCTACACTGTTTTGCGCCACACCGACCGGTAAATCCAAATAAAGTCCCAAAGATAGACTCTCGTACTTATCTGCTGCTTTTTTAAACTGCTCATGTGCGATAAATTGAAGATACTTAAAAAAACGGACTTTGTCAGGATTTTTCTGTGCGAACAAAACGGCGCCTGCCTCTTTCGGATTTCTGTACGCCTTTGGCCAACGCCACCACAAAAGACTTTCCCCTTTTTCGTGAAAATACGTCCGAAGTGCCTGAAACAACGCAAAATCAGAAAGTGTATTTCCCTCATCTTCGCAGTAAATCAGAAATTCTTTTCCTCTTTTAGTCGGCTCTTCACCCAAATGTAAGGTCATAAAGGCATCATAAAGGTAATGAAATGCCTTTTCTTTAAGAGTTGCCACCGTTGTATAGTCTATTGTTTTACCTTTTTTAGCCTTATGCATCAAACCTTTAAACTCATCCGTTTTCATCCACTCTTTTAAAGCCTTTGCTTTGGTGTATTCAGGAACTTTCGTCACATCTACATAAAGAGGATTAAGATAAAAACGACTGGACGCAAAATAAGGACTGGCATTTTCAGGTCTATCCAAAAACAAAGCGCTGACAGGATTGATGCCTACAAGCCCCATATTTAAGTCTTCTGCAATTTTTGCAAAAGCCCCTAAATCCGTAAAATCACCAATACCCCAGTTGTTTTTGGATTGCAGGGCATAAAGTTGCAAGGGAACTCCCCATACTTTTCCTCCGTTTTGGATTTCCGGAGCCTTATAGCACGCATGTGGTGTCACAATTAAACGCATATCTCCTCCCGTCTGCACCGTTTCCCCATTGATGAGGAATGTCAATTTATGATACCCCTGAGGCACATCAGACGGCAACCGAATGAAAAACTTTTGATAGGTTGTTTCACCGATTGTTTGTTGTTCAGCCTGTCTTAAACGTTCGGATAAAACCGTATCCGTTCTGGAAACAAGATTTTCCTGTACCAAAACCCACGTAACAACTTTCGGGCGATTTGTCATTGGTAAAATCAGTGGGATTTCTGCGCCATCTCCCTCTTTAACGACAGCAACGGGCGGAACGACACGTAACCATTCTCTCTCTAAACACTTTTGAATACTCTTAGAGGCCTGTTTCTCATTTTCGGCAGGAAGTCCCAGTATTTTCAACATTTCCTTTTGAACAGGCTTCTTTGCCGGCACGATTTTTCCGGAAATAGAATCCGTATATTCACGCCACAACCCGACTTTATCTGCTAAAAAATTGACATCCTCATTTAAACTCATTTACCCCTCCTGATTTAAAAGAACCATCATTGTCCACGCAGGAACTTCTGTCGTTGTCTCATTATTGAGCATCAGTTTTTGAACACTGTTAGATGTATCCAACAGAAGTATCCATAACGGACACTCTATCCCCAAATCAGGTAAACTGTACGTAACAGGCGTATCCGATGCATTGAGTAAAACAAAATAATGCGTTCCGTTATCTTCATCTCTGATAAGAATGGCAAATGAACGGATATAGGGTTGCCAATCCCCGTCAGCCATCGGTGCACCGTCAGGATTCATACACACGACAGCCCGCTCTGCCAACGGAACATCTGTCGGTTTGTTGGAAAGCGTTGCCAGTTTTGCAAACGGAGGATGTTCCCGACGCAATTTTGTTAAATCACGAACAAAATCCAGCATTTTTTGCGCATACGGATTTTTCATTTTCCAATTAAACCACGAAAGAGGATTATCCTGCGCATAAGCATTATTATTTCCCCGTTGAGAACGCAAAACCTCATCTCCGGACAAAATCATCGGAATGCCGTTAGACAACAATAACGTCGCCATCATCGCTTTGGCTCTTAAAAAACGGAAATTTAAAATATTTTGGTCAATTGTTTCACCCTCAACACCGGAATTCCAACTGATATTATTATCATTTCCGTCACGATTATCCTCACCGTTAGCCTCATTATGCTTTTGATTATAACTGACTAAATCATACAAGGAAAAACCATCATGTGCCGTAATAAAATTGACCTTTTTAAAGTTTCCGCGAGGTCCTCTCGGTGTACCCATCAATTCTGCCGTAATTTCCTGAGCCTTACCGAAATCACCTTTCCAAAAGCCACGTGTCACATCTCTGAAACGGTCATTCCACTGCGCCCATCTTATCGGAAAATTACCGACCTGATAACCGCCCATACCCATATCCCACGGTTCTGCAATCAGTTTTGTACGCTTCAACACAAAGTCTTTTTCAATCGCTTTGAAAAAATCGGATTGTGGCGAAAAAATGTTCTGAACATCACGACCGAGCGTTGTTGCTAAATCAAAACGGAAACCGTCTATATCAAACATTTCCGCCCAATAGCGCAAACTGTTTAATACCAATTGAAGTGTTGCGGGATAACTTAGATTCAGACAATTGCCACATCCTGTATCATTCATATAATATCTGGCATTATCCGGTAACAGACGGTAATAAGAGGTATTATCTATTCCTCTGAAACAAACAGTCGGTCCGAGTTCACTGCCCTCACCGGTGTGATTATAAACGACATCTAAAATAACCTCTATACCTGCCTCGTGGAAAACACGTACCATATTTTGTATTTCCTGCAATTTTCCGCTTGATAAATAAGAGTTTTGAGGTGCCATAAAACAAATCGGATCATATCCCCAGTAATTAGCAAGCCCCTTTTCCACCAAATTTCCGGTCGTATTAAAAGCGGCAACAGGGAGTAATTCTACGGAGGTAATTCCCAAAGTTTTAAGGTATTCAATTATCTTTTTAGACTTCATTCCCTCAAAAGTTCCTCTGATTTCTTTCGGAATATCCTGATTTTGAATCGTAAATCCTTTGAGGTGCGTTTCATAAACAACCGTATCCGTCCAAGAAACATAAGGTCAGTTTGACAAGGGCTTTTTCATATCAACTGCAATACATTTAGGCATAAACGGTGCGCTGTTGACCGTACTGAATGATAAATCCTTCTCGGGCGATTCGGCATCATACCCTAAATGAGAAGGATGAAAAACAAGCGGTTTTGAGAGCAGTTTTGCCGACGGATCCAAAAGGAGTTTATTCGGATTAAAACGCAAGCCTTTTTCCGGTTCATAAGGTCCATAAACACGAAAACCGTATTGTTGACCAGCTTTTAACCCTTTGACATATATATGCCAAATATCGTCCGTTCGCATTTGCATATTGATGCGGGATGTTTCATTCCCGAACATATTAAACAGACATAACTCTACTTTTGTCGCATTTTGAGAAAAAAGCGAAAAATTGATACCGTTTTTATCAACGGTTGCTCCGAGCGGATAAGGCGTTCCGGCCTCTACTTTAATTTTAGAACCAAACATTTACATCCTCTTTAATTTTAAAACGATTGTTCCGAGTGGAGGAAGTGTCACATTGAGGGCATACGGTCTGAAATTCCAACCGGGCTCAAATGTTTCCAAATCGCCTTGATTAAGAACACCGCTACCGCCATACTTCATATTATCCGTATTTAAAATCTCCTCATAAATACCGGCAGTCGGCACTCCGATTTTATAATCATATAAAGGAA
>JAFQJY010000109.1 GCA_017414845.1 Alphaproteobacteria bacterium
GCACTGAGCGCTCGTCTGAGAAGATAGTCGGAAAAACAGGCTTTTCTATGACCGTGGTTATAAGTACCCAGTGCGCCTCGTCCCTCAGGGTTGGGGATGATATGGAGCGTAATATTATAAGGGATATTACTAAAAATGTAGCGTCCTGTAGGGGTTTTGGATAAAGCAGTTAAACAGGAACGAAGAATTTGTTTGTGTTCATCAGAAAGTTCTTTGGATGCTTGAATAGAAGTCATAAGCGCATCAAATGTCCTTCGGGGATTTTCCGAATTTAAACGACCGGAGGGTCTGTTTCTGTTTGATTTGTTATTTCTGCGTGCTCGTTTTTGAGTTCGTTTTTGTTCCCGTTTGCTTTGACGGGAAATTCTTCTGTTGTCATAGGCACGGTCGGCCTCGGCTTCATATGGCCAGAGAAAACTTGTCGCACAAATACCGGTTAAAAGAATATTTCTGACTTGATTCCAAACAGACATAATATCTCCTTGTGTTGTTAAATGGGATTTCCAGTTTAACAGAAAAAATTTTTTTGTCAAGTATTTTAAAGAAACCCCTCTTTTTTTGAAAGAGGGGTTTTCGTCAACTGACTAATTTATTCCACCAACCTTTTTTAGGAGGCTTTTTTTCTTCTGCCGGTTGTTCCTGAACAGAAGGTTCTTGATGAGGAACTTCTTCGGCTACCTCTTTTTTACGAGACTTACGAGGACGTTTTACAGGTTTTTCCTGTGAGTTCTCCGCTTCAATTTCGGAATTGTTTTCAAAGGAGGATAAATTTTCTTGCTCTACGACCTTGAAGTTCTGTTCTGAATTTTCAGCGTTTTCCGTTTTAGGATAACGTTTATTCCGACGCTTACGGTGACGTTTTTTAGCACCGTCCTCATTTTCCTCCGGCAAGGGAGATTCTTCTGTTTTTTCAACAACTTCCTCTATAACTTCCGGTTCAGGTATTTTTGTCTGTTCTTGTTTCTTTTTTTGTTGTTCCCTTTGCTGTTTTAACTTCTCTGCTTTTTCTTGTTGTCTTTTTAACTTTTCTGCTTTCTTTTCTTGTTGTTGTTTTAACTTTTCTGCTTTTTCTGCTTGTTGTCGTTTTAATTTCTCCGCTTTTTCTTTCTCGGCTTGTTGTTTCAGTTTTTTTTCTGCTTTAGCCTGTTCTTTCAGAGATTTAGAAGTTTCCTGCGTTTTAGATATGCTGTTTCTTAATTTTTCAAAACGGAAATCCATAGGTGAAACAAAAGTCATATCAGTTTCAATCCTGACAACGACATTGTATTTCTGTTCAATATCCAGCAGACATTTGCGTTTTGTATTCAAAATATAAGAGGCTACTTCTTTTTTCAGTGTGATTAAAAGTGTATAATTTTCATAATCAACTGCCGTTTCCACTATTAAATGTAAAATGTACATAGCGCAAGATTCAACAGAACGTACAACGCCCCGTCCTTTACAACACGGACAAACGTTATGGCTTCCCTCCAAGAAACTCGGGTGCAGACGCTGACGACTGATTTCCATCAGTCCGAAACAGGATAATCGTGCCATTTGAACTCTGGCCCTGTCTTTTTTCAAGACTTCTTTCATACGTCTTTCTACGGCATGATTGTTACGCATTTCGTCCATATCAATAAAGTCAATAACGATAAGACCGGCTAAATCACGCAAACGTAACTGCCTTGCAACTTCTTCGGCAGCCTCTAAATTGGTGTTGAGCGCAGTTTCTTCAATATCTCGCTCTCTAGTAGCCTTCCCGGAGTTGACATCAATGGCAACAAGCGCTTCCGTTTGATTGATGACAAGGTATCCTCCTGATTTAAGTTTAACATTCGGATTGTGCATCTCTTCCAATTGTTCTTCAATCCGATAGGCTTGAAAGAGAGGTTCGTTTCCCGTATATTCTTTAAGCCGTTTTGCTTGTTTGGGCATCAGAAGTTTAATAAATTCTTTGGTTGCTTTGTACGCATCTTTTCCCTCAATCAAAACTTCTTCAATTTCATCGGAATAGACATCACGCAAAGTCCGTTTAATTAAACTGGCTTCTTCATGAATCAAAGTCGGCGCATTAGAAATAAGTGTTTTATTACGAATAGCCGTCCATGTTTTCATCAGATATTCAAAGTCACGTTTGATTTCAGTTTTTTTCTGTTCTTTTCCGGCCGTACGAATAATAACGGACATACCGTCGGGAATAGGAAGAGCATCAACAATTTCTCTTAAACGACGTCTGTCTTGTCCGTTAGATATTTTTCTGGAAACGCCACCACCGTCGTTGTTGTTCGGCATTAAAACGCTGTATCTGCCGGCCAAAGAAAGGTATGTTGTTAAAGCGGCACCTTTGTTTCCCCGTTCTTCTTTCATGACTTGAACTAAAAGGATTTGGTTGTGGTGAATGACCTCCTGTATTTTATAACGATGTTGAATACTGAAACGAGACGGTGCAGGACGTTCTTCCGTTTCCTGTTCCGTATCGTCCTCGGTTGTCAGGACGTCATCTGTTTCCTGTTGCTCTTTCAACGCCTCTTTTTCGGCACGCTCTTTTTCACGTGCTTCAAGGGCTTCCTGTTTTGCCAAACGAATTTCTTCAATTTCACGTTTTAAAGCCTCTTTGTCGGCAACGGGTATCTGGTAATAGTCCGGATGAATCTCGTTAAAAGCCAAAAAACCATGACGGTTTCCGCCATAATCCACAAAAGCCGCCTGTAAAGACGGTTCAACCCGAATGACTTTTGCCAGATAAATATTTCCTTTAATTTGTTTTTTTGTTGATGTTTCTACGTCTAACTCCTCTAAGCGGGAACCATCAACGACGACCACCCGTGTTTCTTCAGGATGTGTCGCTTCAATAAGCATTTTTTTTGACATGTAAACTCCGAATGTGAAAATTTTAAACACAGAGAGAAATTTTCTCTCCCTAAAAGGCAAGAAGGGCGTACGCCTGAAAAAATAACAGATAAACCCAAGTGCATGCTTTCCTTCTCCTTTTAAAAACTTTTTGCCGTTGTCTTATTTCGGACGCTTTGCGTTTTACCTTAGATAAGACAAATTTATTCATAAAAAAATAAACTTCGTTATCATAAACAACTTTTAAAATTTTATCAACTATATTATGATAAAAAAATGAAATTTGATGGAATTTATGAGTAAAAAAGAATGAAGTTTTTGAACAAAATACTATTCTATGCCTTGTTTTGCGTGGCTTTTGGCTGTTTTGGCAGTTCTGCCGAATCTGCAGAGTTGACACGTATCCGATTCGGAAAACAGGATGCAAAAACGGTTCGTTTCGTGGCTCATATGGATAAAGAGGTCAAAACAAACGTCTTTTCACTTCAAAATCCGTCTCGGATTGTGATTGATTTTTCAGGGACAATTTTTTCAAAATCGGTCTCTAAGAGAATAGATTTACCTAATATTTTAATTAAAAAGGTTCGTTTCGGACAAGCAAATAATAAAGAGGCACGTGTCGTTTTGGAGTTAGATACGGATGTGGATTTTAAGGATGGATTTTTCTTAAAGCCGTCTAAGGAGGGAGATGAATATCGTTTTGTGTTGGATTTAAGAGAAAAGGCTGTTCCGACGCCCTCTGAACATTTTAAGAAAGAGGCCGTGATAGATTCTTCTAAAACGCAGAAAGTACAAGAAAAACTTGAACGCAAAAAATCGGGACGCAAACCTATTATCGTTCTTGACCCCGGACACGGAGGGGCAGATCCGGGAGCTATCAGTGCCCGAGGGAATTATGAAAAAGATTTGACTCTTAAAATGGCTAAAGAAGTTAAGAAAGCGTTGGAAAAAACAGGGCGGTATAAAGTTTATATGACAAGAGAAACAGATAAGGCTTTAACGCTCAGAGGACGAATGAAGTTTGCCCACAAACAAAATGCCGATTTGTTTATATCTATTCATGCTGACAGCGCTAAGAACAAAAAAGCAAAAGGACTTTCTGTCTATACAATTTCCGAAAAAGCATCTGATAAAGAGGCAATGATGCTTGCAGAACGTGAAAACAAGGCTGATATTATTTTGGGTATGGATTTAAGTAACGAAACAAAAGAAGTCAGTAATATTCTGATAGATTTAGCAAAGAGGGACACGATGGAAAAGTCCAGTCAATATGCGAATATGCTCGTGAGCGAAATGGCTTCTCAGGTGGAACTTGTTAAAAATGCCCATCGATTTGCGGGATTTGTTGTTTTGAAATCAACGAATGTTCCGTCTGTGTTGCTTGAAATCGGTTACTTGTCCAATAAACAGGAAGAAAAACTCCTGCATCAGGCAAGTTACAGAGCCCGTCTGACAAAAGCAATGGTCATCGCTATCAATAAATATTTTGATAACATCTACGAATAAAATACCGCATAATCCAAGATTTTCTCTGAAAACAGGTTTTCAAGAAACTTATAAATAAAAACAATAACTCACCGATGATGAATACAGTGTGTTCGGCTATGCTCTGGATGCAGTACGATCGCCGAGTGTAAGTCCCATGCTCTGTGTCTGTGCTCTGGAATTGTTTCGGTTTTTCATCATAGCCAGCATGTTTTCGAGTTGCTTGCATTGATTTGCATTATCACGAACAGTTCTGGACTGATTTAAACTTGCAATAGCATCATTTTTTACCGTAATCGTTTTATCGGAGAAAAAAGCTGCTA
>JAFQJY010000110.1 GCA_017414845.1 Alphaproteobacteria bacterium
CCCTCTTGACTTTTTATTTTAAAACTCCTTTTTATTTAAACGGAACATAAGTAAAAAGGAGGATAAAATGTTTACAAAAATCTGTTTTTGGATAATGGTCATCGGTGGTCTAAACTGGGGACTTGTCGGTTTTTTTGATTTTGACCTGGTTGCATTGATTTCAGGCGGTATGATGGCGTTGGCACGAGTTATTTACAGTCTTGTCGGACTGGCAACAATTTGGTGTGCCGTTGAAGAAATCACAGGCGGAAAGAAAAAGGAAACACGCTAAAAACAAAAAGCCCTTTGCTTTCTTACGCAAAGGGCTTTAATTGGTGCGATCGAAAAGAATCGAACTTTCACGGGTTTCCCCACAGCGACCTCAACGCTGCGCGTCTACCAATTCCGCCACGACCGCATTCGGTTCATTTTTATGAGTATAGACAACTTTTTTTATTTTTCAAGTCTTTTTTATGTTTTTTTCACAAAACATCTGCTATTTTGAAGAAAAGGAGAAAAATTATGACCATTGAAACGCAAAAATTATCTTATGAAAAAGATGCTTTAGAACCGTTTATTTCGGAAGAAGTGTTATTTTATCATTTTGAAAAACACTATAAAACCTATGTCAATACGGCAAATACGCTTATTGCCGAAACAGAATTGGAAGAACGTTCGTTGCCTGAAATTATTTTAGAGACAAAAGAAAATCCCGAATACCGAAAAATTTATAATAATGCATCTCAATGCTTTAATCATGTTTTTTATTTTCAATCACTCTCTCCGGAAAAACAGGAACCGTCCGGCACATTAAAACAGGCTATTGAACGAGATTTCGGCTCACTTGAAAATCTCAAAACGGCAATGAAAGACCTTGGACTTGCTCAATTCGGCAGTGGTTGGGTTTGGCTTGTGTCCGATCACAAAGGCATCTTGTCTCTTATGAAAACAGGTAATGCCGATAATCCCTTAGGCGAACGCATTCCGCTTTTAACACTGGATGTTTGGGAACATGCCTATTATTTGGATTATCAAAACAGACGAGGCGACTATTTATCCGAAGTCATTGAAAATCGTCTGAATTGGTCTTTTGCCGAAGATAATTACTTGACCGTTTCTTAAAAATATGCTTTACTGACGAACATCTGTAAGGTAAAGAAAGGATAAAAAAATGTTTATCAGTGAAGTTTTGCAAACGGCACAGGATACCGGTGGTATTGTTTTAGGGAAATCTGCAACGACCACACAAATACAAGCCGTGAAAGAAGAGTTGGAAAACAAGGGGCTCTCCTTGCCTAATGAGTATGCCGATTTTTTAAAAGAGACAAACGGTCTTTACTGGGCCGGTCTTGAATTTTTCGGAAGCAACATAACAAAAAAAGACAATGTCGTTATTACGGATTTAATAACTCAAAACGACCTTTATCAAAAACTCAACGGTGATGACAGCCCTCTGTTTTTAGGACGCAGTGATGAGGAAAATTTTCTCTACGATATAAAAGAACGAACCTATTTGATTGTAGACGAATTTTCAAAAGAAATTGCTAAATCATTTCCTCTTTTTGAACAGATGTTTGAATATCTGATGATGGAACAAAACGAACTGATACAAAACTGTGTCGGTTTTGCACCTGAGGAAGAAGAAACAGACGAACCGGAAGACGAGGAAGCCTCCGGTGTCGTGGATTTACACTTTTTCAAATGAGAACGGATATCTTTGATTTTGACCTTCCTGAAAATCGGATAGCCAACGAACCCGTTTTTCCTCCTGAAAGTGCAAAACTACTCCATATCACCCCTCCGACAGGTCTTTGCGATTCTACAATCGGCGACCTGCCGTCATTTCTGACAAAAGATGATGTTCTTGTTTTTAATGACACAAAAGTCATTCCCGCCCGTATTTACGGAAAAAGAGGCGAGGCCGAAATAGAATTGACACTTTTAAAGCAATTGGATTTAGCCACATGGAACTGTTTGGTTAAAAATGCCAGACGCTTAAAGCCTGAGCAGACAATTGTTTTTTCGGAAGAACTTTCTGCTACTGTCATTTCTAAAACAGAAACTGTCACGGTTCGTTTCAATAAATCCGGTGCTGACTTATTTACTGCTTTTCACAAATACGGCATTATGCCTCTTCCCCCCTATATCAAGCGGGAAAAAGGCGGAAAAGAAGAAGACAAAGCCAACTATCAAACCATTTATGCAAAACACGAGGGCGCTGTTGCCGCACCGACGGCCGGTCTGCACTTTACGGAAGCATTGATGCAAAAATTTGATGAAATCGGTGTTCAAAAACACTTCATCACACTGCATGTCGGAGGAGGAACTTTTCTGCCGGTTAAAGTAGAGGACACCAAAGACCATAAAATGCATTCGGAATTCGGTGTTATTACAAAGGAAACATCAGACGCACTCAATCAGGCAAAAAAAGAGGGAAAACGAATTGTTGCTGTCGGCACAACGGCCCTCCGTCTTTTAGAAAGCGCCAGTGATGAAAACGGCATTCTTCATCCCTTTGAGGCCGAAACGGATATTTTCATCACCCCGGGCTATCGTTTCCGTTTTGTAGACAGACTCTTTACAAACTTTCACTTATCCCACTCAACACTTTTTATGTTAGTCTGTGCTTTTGCCGGCATTGATGAAATGAAGAACGCTTATGCCCACGCTATTGAAAACGATTATCGTTTTTTCTCTTACGGCGATGCGTGTTTAATTGAAAAAGCAAAATAATCAGTGAGCCTCTGTCCAATCGGCACCGAAACCGACTTCTGCCACAAGCGGAACAGAAAGAGACACAACATTTTCCATAACGTTTTTGATAAGATTTTGTGTCGCATTTATTTCATTTTCAGGAACTTCAAAAACAAGTTCGTCATGAACCTGCAACAGCATTTTAGCAGAAAGTCCTGCATCAGCCAACGCTTTCGGCATTTTTATCATAGCCATTTTTATCATATCGGCAGCCCCTCCCTGTATCGGCGCATTGATAGCAGCCCTTGAAGCGAAACCTCGTGTTGCGCCGTTTTCAAAACTCGGCACATAACACCGTCTGCCGAAAGGAGTTAAAACATAACCGTGTTCTTTGGCAAACATCACCGTTTCATCCATATAGGTTTTAATTTCAGGATAACGGGTAAAATATGAATCAATGTATCGTTTTGCCTCAGAATTAGAAATTCCGAGTTGTTTTGCCAAACCAAACGCCGAAATCCCGTAAATAATTCCGAAATTGATAGCCTTCGCATGACGTCTTATCATCGGATCCATTCCTTCAACCGGCACATCGAAAACCTGTGATGCTGTTGCAGAATGAATATCTACTCCTTGCTCAAACGCTTCTTTCAATCCCTTAACGCCAGCCACATCAGCAATCAGGCGCAACTCTATCTGCGAGTAATCAGCCGACATCAGAACAAACCCTTTCGGCGCAATAAATGCACTGCGAATAAGGCGACCGGCTTCCGTTCTTATCGGAATGTTTTGCAAATTAGGATTATTGGAAGAAAGGCGTCCCGTAGAGGTCATTGTCTGACTAAAAGTCGTATGAACACGTCCTGCTTTATCTGTCTGGTGGACTAACGCTTCCGTATATGTGGAAACAAGTTTGGCATACTGGCGATATTCAAGCACTTTTGTCGGCAAAGTATATCCCTTTTCAGACAGTGTTTCAAGCACTTCTGAGTCCGTCACCCATTGATGACTGACAGAACTTTTCTTTCCCCCTTCCAGTCCCATTTTATCAAACAGAATATGGCCGAGTTGTGCAGGCGAATTGAGATTAAAAACCTCTCCTGCCTCCTCAAAAATATCCTTTTCAAGAATTGTCATTTTTCCCCGAAAAACATCTGTCAATTCCGACAAACGTTCTTTGTTGACAAGGATACCTTCTCTTTCCATTTTGCATAAAACATCAACCAAAGGTAAATCTGTTTTTTCATAAATATCAAGTGTTCCCCGTTCTTTCAAATCCCGATATAACACCTCGTAAAGACAAAGAGGCATATCCGAACGCTGACAGGCATAATCCAACACGGCTTTTACATCTATCATACGGAGAGGAATCGCCGTCTTTCCCTTACCGCAAACTTCTTCTTTAGGTATCAGCCGAATATCCAACAATGTATCAGATAAATCCTCCAAAAGAAGTTTTCCGACAGCCTCCGAATCATACGCCATCACCTGTGTATCGGCAATCGGCTCTACTTTGATTTTCTCTCCGAATAAGTCATATAAGGCATGTAAAACCTCTTTCATCCCATGGGCTGTCTTAAGGCAGTTTTCCGACTCTAAAAAGGGAGACAAAACTTCTTTTAATTCAGGGACGGAAATCTGTTTTTCTTTTTTTATCAGAACGCCTCCCCCGAACAAATCCATCTGAGACGCCTGTTCTCTTTTTTCATGTAAAAGCGGGATATAACACGCCTGACCGACAGACTTGGCAAGAGAAACACCGACGACGTTTCCCGTATCCTCTTTTAAAACGGCAATACCCAAATTATTCCGAACATCAGAAAGCCATTTTTGAAGAACGATTTTATCCTGTACCAATACATATTTTGACGGCATCACTTTTTCTCGGACAGGAATAGGCGCTTCGTTATTCTCAGTATGCGTCAAAGAAGCAGTTTCTGTATTTTGACATACATCTTTTACACGGGAAATCAGACTCTTAAATCCGTTTTCTTCCAAAAATGCCGTCAGTTTTGAAACCTCCGGACACATAAGAGCCAATTCATCTATACACGGCAATTCAGGAACATTCGGACAAAGCGTCACAAGTTTTTTTGAAATAAAAGCATTTTCTTTATCGGCAGTCAATCGCTCTTTTTTCTTAGACGCAGGAAGCGTTTCCAAGTTTTCATACAGTTTTTCCAACGAACCGAATGTATTTATCAATTCTCCTGCCGTTTTAGGACCGATACCCGACACCCCGGGGACATTGTCGGAAGTATCGCCTGCCAAAGCCTGCACATCAATAACCTTATCAGGCGTTACAAAAAACTTTTTTAAGACATCTTCCTGACCCAGTAACTTTTCTTTCATCGGGTCATAAATTTCCACATCCTCCCCCATCAACTGCATCAAGTCTTTATCAGCAGAAACAACCTGTACTTTAAACCCTTGTCTTACCCCCTCTTTCGTATATGTAGCGATAATGTCATCTGCCTCAAATCCCTC
>JAFQJY010000111.1 GCA_017414845.1 Alphaproteobacteria bacterium
CATTTTTCTTTGCTTTTTTCCAGATGCCTCGTCCTTTTTTACGAGCCTCTTTTTCATCATCATCATAAGCGTCTGTGCTTTCCGAATCAGAAAAACCAAGTCCGTTTTTTATCAGATAAGAGGTAATATCTTCGCCGTCTATTGTACAAGTTGCCAGTTGGAAACCTTTCCCGTCTCCCTTAGGAGTACAGGATATTTCTTTTTCGGAAATTTTAGATAAAAGGCTTTTTTTAGATTCTTCTTTACAACTTTTTTTATTTCCTTTGTTATCCGAACATTCATCATTGTCTTTCGGAAAAACAATACCGTAAAGTTTAACCAATTTATCTCCGACTTTAAAAAGAGCATCATCCGTCATTTCTTTAGGAATGCCGGAAAACATATTTTCTTTTTTGTCGGGTGTTTCTTGTACGGTTTTCCCTTTGGACGATTTTGAAGGGATAAAAGGAAGTCGCATATCATATTTGGCGCCTAAAAGATAGGTCGTTCCGATAGAAATAACTGCAAAAACGAATATTTTAAAAAAGAACATAAAGAACGAGGGAATAACTTTAATGCAGATAAATACCAAAATAAACAACATCCAAAATGATGTCATAGGGTTTCCATGGACAATTTTCCAATCGGCAAACTTGATAAAAACAAGCGCCGTAATCAGAACATAAGCAAGAAGTTTCAGGAGGAGACGCCTCATTTATAAACTCCGTTCCAATGTTTCTTTTAAGTTGACAGAGAGGTTTTCTTTTTTCATAAGTTTTTGCAATTCTTTTTTCATCAGGGTAGCCCGTTCTTCATCAAAATGTTTCCAACGGCATAAGGGGTGAATGATTCTTTCTGCCATGTGAGGATTGATATTATCCAATTGAGCAACTGTATCGGACAAAAGTTTGTAACCGGAACCGTCTTTTTTATGAAATGCCTTTAAGTTATGAGAAAAAACACCGATAACTGAACGAACATTATTCGGGTTTTTAATACTGAAAAGAGGGTTCTTCATCATTTGAATAACTTTGTCCGTTACGGTATTCTCATTTAAAGAAGCAAGCATGGCGAATGCTTTATTTAAAACGAGGTGGTCATTTTTCCATTTGTTTGTAAAAATTTCCAGTGCTTCTTCAGCCTCTTTTAGGGGAGTACCGACAAGAATGGATAGCGATCCGATTTCATCAGTCATATTATTTGCTTTTTTAAATGCCTCAAAAACAAGAGATTGTGTTTCGGGAAGTTCTGCCAAATAGGCCAAAACAGTGTTTCTGAGGGCTCGTCTTGCCGCTTCTTCGGGCGCAGGGGAGAAAGGAACCGTTTTATCCAGTTCTTTATAAATTTCGGTAAGGCGTTCTTTAAAGCGAACGGCAAAAGCCTTTTTAAAACGCTTTCTTGTACTTAAAACAGCATCAACATCAAAAATATCCATTCTGTTACCGATAACGTCAGATGAAGGAAGAACCAAAGCCCGTGCGGCAAACGCCTTATCATTTAGGTAAAGACTTGTACCGAAGGCTTCTAAGAAATCTTCCGGCACCTTTTCATCGTAAAGATGACGCAGGATAACATCCGTAGCATACTCTTGTCCGATATCATATCTGTTGAATAAGTCAGTATCAAAGCGCATCAGATGTATTTTTTCCAAGTCATTTAAGGATGTTTTGAGTGTAACGGGAGCCGTAAAATGACGGTTGAGAGAAATAACACTTCCCTCAGGAATGTTTTTGAAAGTAAATGTTTGTTCTTTCGTATTGAAAAGAAGTGTTTGTGTATGAATCTCTTTCCCTTTTTCGTCAATAATTCCCGTTTCCAAAGGAATAAGGAATGCTCCGTCAAATCCGTTTATCTCCTGCTTTAATTCAAGTTTCATATCCCCGTTTTCAAAATAGGTTTTCGCCGTAACGGTCGGACGTCCTGCAACACTGTACCAGTGCATAAACTGAGATAAATCTTTGCCACTGGCATCTTCCATACATTTAACAAAGTCGTCAATGGTAACGGCCTCTCCGTCATGCCTTGAAAAGTAAAGGTCGCATGCTTTTCTGAATGTATCAGCACCTAAAATATTGCGTTGCATACGAATAAGTTCTGCGCCTTTTTCATAAACGGTACTTGTATAAAAGTTGTCAATGGTTTCAAAGGCATCCGGTCGGACAGGGTGTTTTAGAGGTCCGTCATCTTCGGGAAACTGGTAGGTTTTAAGCAAAGCAACATCATCCATACGTTTAACGGCATCAGAGCGTTCGTGTCCTGAGAAAGATTGATCACGGAAAACGGTAAACCCTTCTTTTAATGAAAGATTAAACCAATCTCGTGCCGTTACTCTGTCTCCACTCCAGTTATGGAAGTATTCATGTGCAACAACACCTTCAATAGATTCGTAATTGCTGTCAGAGGCTGTCTTCTCGTCAGCAAGAAGACATTGGTCATTAAAGATGTTCAGGCTTTTGTTTTCCATAGCACCGGCATTAAAATCACGAACGGCAACAATATTAAAAATATCCAAATCATATTCTCTGCCAAAGGCTTCTTCGTCGTATTTCATGGCACGTTTAAGACTATCCATTGCCCACAAAAGACGTTTTTCTTTTCCTTGTTCACAATAAATGGAAAGGCCTACTTTTCGTCCGCTACATGTTGTAAATGTATCCTTGACAGAGGCTAAATCGCCGGCAACCAAAGCAAATAAATAACTGGGTTTTTTGAACGGGTCTTCATAAATGAGTGTGTCGCCGTCATCTTTAATGCAGTTTCCGTTGGAAAGGACAACCGGATATTTTTTTCTGTCAGCATGAACGGTAACGGTAAAAAGACTCATAATGTCCGGATGGTCCGGATAATAAGTGATACGCCGAAAACCCTCCGGTTCACACTGCGTACATAAAAGTCCGTTACTGGCGTAAAGTCCCATAAGTTGTGTGTTGCGGATAGGGCTGTTTGTGTTTCTGATTTTAAGCGTAAAGTCTGTTTTATCTGTTTTGATAATAAGTCCCTCATCGGTTTCTTGGTAATCTTTAAATGGGAAACCGTCTATTTCCATACTTAAAAGTTTGAGTTCGTTTCCGTTTAAAAGAATGGGAGCAATTTCCTTTTGATGAAAGGAAAGACTGCTTTCCACAATCGTTTCATTTTCGTCTAAGTGAAAAGTGAGTTCCGTTTTTTTGAGTTCATAAGTCGGTTTTTGATAATCAGATCTTTTTTTCATTTTTTACCTTTCTATACCAATGGAGAGCCTTTTCTTTGTTTGTTTCTCCGTAAATTAAGATTAAAGAACGCATAGCACCCTGATGCCCTGCATTAGCGGCTTTTTCATAAAGAGGTATGGCATCTTTAACCGTTTTGTTTGCAAAATAACCCCGTTCCGTCCAAACGGCCTGCGTATAAATAGCAGGAACATAATTTTTTTCGGCACTTTTTAAAATCCATTTAACGGCTTCGTTTTTGTTTTCTTTTGTCCCGTCGCCTCTGTCATAAAGAAGAGCAACTTCGTACATAGCCTGTGCATTATCGTTTTCGGCAGAAATCTGAAAATGACGCAAGGCTTTAACGGCTTTTTTTTCATTTAAGGCATTCAAACCGCTTTGAAGATGTTCTTCGGGTGTTTGAGAAATAAAACGGTAAAAGCGAACGCCTAAAAGGGTACAGATACCGATAAAAAGTATCATTGTAAGAATAGGTGCCGTTAAATATCTTCGCATTATTATTGCCTTTTTGAATAAAAAACTTGAAACTTTCCTCATAATATAGGATATTTATTATCATTCATCAACAAAAAAAGGCGTTTATATGACAGATTGTTTTGAGTTTAAAAATTTTTCATTTGACGAGAGAACAGGCGTTTTGTCGTTGGAGTATGTGTATAAAGATGAAAAATTTTGCGAAGAAATCGTATTTCCGAATGCTCCTTTTTCTCTTTCAAAACAAAGAAGAAAAGCCTTAAATCAAGCGTTCCTGTGGCTTCATATAGCATCCGGCGTAAGTTATTATAAGGCATTTGTGCCTCCGGAGATGAAAATAACAAGTGGCGTTTTGAGCCAAAGTGCCTCTGTTTTTTTTCAAAAAATGTATATCAACGGGTTAGGACAATTTGCCGTTGAAAACGCTTTAAATCTTCAAGATAAGATACACTTTCCATTTGAGAATACGGAAGAAGAACTTTTCCCCGAAATACTTTCGGAACGGATTTTTGTTCCCGTAGGCGGGGGCAAGGATTCATGTGTTACAATGGAACTTTTAAAAGAAAAAACGGTTTTGCCGATAAAGGCTTTTGCCGTCAATCCGGTTTCATCTATTGAAAACTGTATCACAAAAAGCGGTTTGCCGTCTGTTTTTGTTCGCAGAAAAATATCTCCTCGTTTAATAGAACTCAATAAGACGGGAACGGTTTATAACGGGCATGTTCCTATTTCAGGTATTATCGCATTTATTTTACTGGCTTGTGCGATACTTTATGATACGGCGTTTGTCGCTATGAGTTGCGAACGCTCGGCAAACAGCGGTAATTTGATGCAAGGTTCTTTGGAAGTCAATCACCAGTGGAGTAAATCATTTGAGTTTGAAAAAGAGTTTAGAAAATTGACGGAAAAACTGGTTCCTAATTTTAAGTATTTTTCTTATTTGCGTCCGTTTTCGGAAATGAAAATTGCTTCTCTTTTTGCTCAAAAATGTCAGAACTATTTTGATGTGTTTACCAGTTGTAACGGCGCTTTTAAATTAGATGAAAAAAAACGTCTTTCTCATTGGTGCGGTGCGTGCGATAAGTGTCGTTTTGTTTTTTTGATGTTGGCGCCTTTTATGGAAAAAAATATTTTAACAGGTTCTATCGGAACAAATCCGCTTGATGATGAAACGCAGGAAAAAGGCTATCGTGAACTTTTGGGATTGGAAGGGCATAAACCCTTTGAATGCGTTGGAGAAGAAGAAGAATGCCGATTGGCTTTTTTGATGCTTTCCGAAAAGAAAGAATGGCAAAATGATGCTCTTATTAAAACATTAGCGCCTCTGTTAAAGAATTTGGACAAAACGGCATTGGAAAAAGAAGTGATGACGGATTCAAAACAACATTTAATTCCTCCGATGTTCGGCAGAACAGCAATTCTCGGAACAAAAGGGAAAGAGGGACAGGCCGTTTTGGATTACTTTAAGGACAAGGACAAAAATGTTTTGTCTGTCCCTGAGTTTGATGTTTTGCCGGAGGTTGATTTTGTATTTAAGTCACCGGGGATTTCTCTATATCATCCTGAAATACAAAAGGCTTTGAAAGAGGGGATACCTGTCTTATCATCAACACAGTATTTTCTTGACAATAACGCAATTCCAACGGTGGCAGTAACCGGCACAAAGGGAAAGAGTACGACTTCCTCGTTGCTGGCTCATTTGCTTAAAGCAAAAGGGAAAAATGTGCTTTACGGCGGAAATATCGGCAAGCCGTTGATTTCTTTGCTTGGAAAAAGGGCAGATATCATTGTTATGGAACTGTCCAGTTACCAATGTGCCGATTTGAAAAAAGGTGCAGAGTGGACAATTTTGACTAATTTGTATCCCGAAAATTTGGATTGGCACAAAACACATGAAAGATATTATGAGGATAAAGTCAACTTGCTTAAAGCCCGCAAAAAAGGACGTAAAGCTTTTATCAATCGGCAAAATGAAAAAAGCGTTCAGATGACGGTGAATATGCCTGATATTGCTTTTTTTAATGACAAAGAAGGTTTTCATATAGAAAACGGTTTTATCTGTGACGGTAAGAAAAAGTTATTCGGTTTATCTGAAATAACTTCACTCAAAGGAGAACATAATGCCGAAAATATTTGCGCTGTTTTAAGTGTTTTAAAAGATATGAAGATATCACTCAAAGACATTGTTAAAGATATCAATACATTTAAGGCTCTTCCTCACAGACTTCAAGTTGTCTCTCAAAAAGGGAATGTTGTTTTTGTAGATGACAGTATTTCCACGACGCCTGAAACGGCAGTGGCAGCGCTTAAAGCATTTGACGGAGAAAAAACGGCGCTTCTCGTCGGCGGATATGAAAGAGGACAGGATTACGGTTGCCTTTTAGATTATGTAAAAAACCGTTCAGATGTGGCTTTGGTAACACTTCCCGATACGGGAAACAGAGTTTATCAATCGGCGAAGGCAGAGGGGTTAAACGTTTTTAAGGCTACTACAATGGCTGAGGGGGTGGCGTTGGCAAAAGCGTATATCGGAGAAAGGGGTGTTGTTTTGCTGTCTCCCGGAGCGCCGAGTTATAATCTTTATACGAATTTTGAGGAAAGAGGGGCAGATTTTCAAAAACAGATTTAATTCTTTCTTTTTAAAGAGAAAAGGATTAAACTGTGTGCTATAAAAAAAGGAGATTAGAAAATGACACAGGAAAATACACAGAAAATGTCAGAAGAACAAGCAACAGAGCAAATGTGGGATGCTTTGGAAGAATTGGCGTTTTTGGAATATCCTTTAAAGCCGGATGAAGAAGATGCGAATGCGCACTATTATCCCGGGGAAATGGCCGGTTCGGAACAGGAAATAGAGGGAGCCAAAGAAAAGTTGATAGATGCCGTATTATCAGGTGCCGATGTGGAAACTCTTTGTGATGAAAAAGATGTTTTATCCTGGGTCGTTGATGAGAATATTCTGGAAAGTTTGTTGGCTCTTGGTGTCCCGAAAGGAAACGCACTTGTTTGGCACAAAGGAAAGGCCGCATTTGAAAAAGAAAGAAGCCAGCATACAAAGACAGCAGCGAGCCGAGCCTATCATACGGATTTATATCATATTCATCAAAAAATGGCTGATGTTCTTTCCGATATAGCCAGAGAAGAAGTCGCCTTAGATGTTTATTTTGATTTGTTTGATGAAGAACACGGGTGCTTTATTCTTGTTGAAAATGAGGTTTTCCAAACGGTTAAACTGAAACGTCCTTTGACGCAGGAAGAAAAGAAACGAATTGTTTCTGCCGTTTCATTTTTTGTTATGGAATTAGACGAAGTTCCCGAATTACCTCAGGGATTAAATGCCGATGCCGAAACACCGGAAGAGTTTTGTTTATGGCTTGAAAAAATGATTTCCACAGTGCCGACAAATTCACTCAGACAAGCACAAACAGATACATTTTTGGGAAATATGTTCAATCAGGTTTTTCATAACTATAATGATGTAATTGAAGATATGTCTGAGGAAGATTTTTGGGACGGAGAAGGAGAAATAAACGATAATTAAAGAGAATAAATACCGAAAAAAATACAGAAGGATTTAAAAGAAGGATTCTTTGTCTAATTTTTTCAAAAAAGTTCTTGAAGTTTTAAAGAAAATGTGTTAAAGTAAAAAATATAAAGTAAGGAAACTTTAAAAGGAGACTAAAATGGCTGATGAAAAAAACACTCAAAATAATGCTGAAAATATAAGTATTTCTCCCGAAAATACGGCAACAGGGCCCTATACGGTGAATGAGAACGCAAATGCAGATGTGATAATTGGTGTTGAACCTCAGCCTGTATCTGCCGGAGAAACGATAGGAATAGAACCGCAAGAAGCAGCAGAGACAAATTCCGTTACGGAAGAAGTCGTGAATTCGGAGAATGTAGAACAAGGACAACCGGAGAATACGGAACAAACTGAAAGTACCGAAAACACTGAAACGTCAGAGGAAAAATCAGAAGAACAGCAGGAAAAACTGAATAATCAAATGTGGACAGCGGTTATGGATTTAAACCGCTTACAGACGCCGGTTGAACCTGAGGCCGGAGAGGATGGAAAAATGCCTGAGTATCATCAAGGAGAAATGGCCGGAACGGAGGAAGAAATAGAGGAGGCCCGTACCCGTTTGTTTGACGCTTTGGATAAGGGTGCCGATATCAATGCCATTAAGGAAACAGGGGCGGATAAAGAAACAATTTTAAATTACGTCGTAGATGCCGAGTTGGCAGATGATTTACGTGCACAAGGAGCAAAAGTTGCAGGTTCTCTGGAAGAACATCGTGCTGATGTGAGTTGGTTTAAAAAAGAAATTGCAAGGGCAACGACACCGGAAGAAAAGGCGTATGCCGAAGATATGCTTGCCATTCACGAGGATATGGTAGATTATCTTCATGGGGAAAAGGCTTATGAAGTTTATAATGAAATGTTTGATGAACAAACAGGTGTTTTTGAATTTAAGGGGGACGAAAAACATCCGATTATTCAGGTTAAACGCAATCTGTCCCAAGAAGAAAGAAATAATTTGGCTGAGGCTTTGACGTTTTTTGCGGAAGAAAACGGAATGGATGTCCAAAAGACAGCCGGTTTCCGTAAATTGATAGATTCTGAAAACGGAAAGAAAATTCTGGATGTAAATTTAGGAGCTATGCTTGTCGGGGAATACGATAAATACGCTAAAGCACATGAAGAGGCCGAAAATGAGGACGCCGTTGATGAACAGGAAAATGTACAAGATGCGCCGGAAGAGGTAGCAGAAGAAGTTAAGGAAGATACGCCTGAAAATATAGAGGAAACAGTAAACGAAACAACAATACCTGTTGACGAAAATGTGGTTGAGAATGATACAGCAGATACGAACATTTCCGAAAGTGAACCTGCTTTTACGGCACGTGAGGGTGTTGAGGGTGAAACTGGATGTTTGGGAATGCCTAAAAATACGGCATCAAGAACTGATGAAATGGATGGTAATACAGTCGGTGCTGTAAATGGTAGTAATACGGCAGAAGCTGAAAATATGCCTGCAAGGACAGAATTGCATCAACTGGCAGATAAATCTAATCCCGATGATTTTGAGTGGGCAACGGCAACCGCCAAAAATGTGATGGCAGAACATCCTGAATACATCAATGCCAAGAGTAATGACCAGTATGGCGTAACGGCGATGATGTGTGCTGTCAACAAGGGAAATGTTGCAATGTTAAATGCGTTGCTTGAAAAGGGTGCCGATGTCAATATCCCAAATGAGTATGGAGAAACAGCCTTGATGTATGCAGCCTATCACGGAGATATGTTGATGATGAAAAAACTGATTGAAAACGGCGCAGATATGACGAAGGTTGCAGGTTCTAATTCCAATTATGCCGGACAGGATTTTTTAGGTATTTTAGCCGCAAACGGTCATGAGGATAAATTGCCTGAGGTTATGGAAATGATTAAAGGTAAGATGCAGGGCGGTATCAATGCTATTCGTCAGGAAAATGTGGATTTACAGGGGCAAATGGGAGACACGGCTCAGCCGAATGCACAGGCGGATATGTCGCCTATTGCACATGACGATGTCTCATCGGCTGATTTGGCAGCAGAATTGGCAATGCTTTCTGCACAGGCTTCGCAATTAAAGTCCGAAGTTGAAGGCGCTAAAAAAGAAAATACATCTTTGATTGATAAATTAAAGAAGTGTCAGGTAGATTCTCCTGAACAGCCGAAGTCGCCGAAGAAAAAAATAGATGTGAGACAGGTACAGGCTGCTACGGCCGGTCGTTGAAAAGGGTAGATTATGCCTACGGAAACGGAAGAACGGGATAAATTACTTTTAAAAAAAGTGATGGAACTTTATGTCCTTCAATCTCCGTTTTCTGATGAAAGGCGAAATCCTGAAAAAATAGTTCAACTTCGTAAGGATATTTTTAAAGTCCTTCGGGAAGGGGCTGATCCGAATGTTCGGAATGATTTCGGACGTTTAGCGCTTTTGTATGTTTTGGACGAGCGAGTTGCTCTTGCTTTTGCGAGTACAGGTCGGTTGACGGAAGATGTTAAAAGGGAATATCTGAATAAGATTGACGAGGATTTACAGGTTCGTTGGATAAAACGTTATACGACTGCCCGAAAAATGGTAGAACCGGTTATTTCCGTTGTTTCAAGAAGTATAGAAAACCCACAGAAA
>JAFQJY010000112.1 GCA_017414845.1 Alphaproteobacteria bacterium
CTCCTTTTTATCCAGTAAATCCGTACTTGTAAAAAACTTTCCGGAAGCAACATGTCGCATGGAAAAGACAGGCGCCTTTTTAAGCGTGATTTTGAACGGCGCATTTATCGTATCCGTCAGATGAATTTTTTTATCTTCAAAGACAATCTTTCTAAAAAACGAAACGGACGAATGCGTTCCCGAAAAAATCATTTGTTTCTTTAAAATACGTATCAACCGTTGTCCAAAAACAAAAGATAATCCCCGCAAAACCATATGCAAAAAAGGCGTCGGCACTTTCGGACGTACAAGATTAAAAAATCCCTTTATTTCAAGTGAATTTTTGTTCTGTTTCACTTCAAATGTTGTATCCTGCCAATTCGTGACGACAATTTTTTTACCCTGTTTAAAGCGATATCCCGTATCACAAAAAAGTTCTTTATCCCCTTTAAAAACTTTCAAAACACCACCTTTAAAACCGGCACAGACAGCCTGATAATCTTTATTTTGAAAATGCAATAATCCTGCCTCTTTAAAGTGGACAAAATGAGGTTCTGTTTTTATCGGAGACACTTTTTTCTCCGGCATTTCTCTTTCCGTTTGATAGGCTCTTAAAAACGAGTGCAACAAGTAATGGCTCCAATACCTGTCGTCCACACCGGCAAGGAAACTTTCCATCGGCCCTTTTTGATACAGAATTTCTTTTAAAGCCATCGCCTTTTGATGTCCCAAAGACGCCATTACCTGCAACCCTGCCGGTAAAAAATAAGTTGTATTTCGTGACCCGTAAGCCCCACCTGCCGTTCCGTCAGGATGAACAAAATATGAAACAAAATCCGTCATTTTATCCAGCACAGGCCTAACTCTTTCATCACCGGAACGCTGATAATAAACACAAAGCATATCCAATGTGACACTTAAATACCCGATATCAGCCCCTCCGTATTCGGCAAAAAAACCGTCCGAACTCTGTTTTGCAAGCAACGCCGTCATTTTTCGGTCAAATGCCTTTTTAACCCAATCTTCCGAAGTCAATTCAGACAGAAAATAAAGCCCCGTACAAGATGCCATTTCCTGATTAAGTGCCTGCACTTCATCATGTTTTGCCAAATATTTTCCGGCTTTTTTAAGACACTTTAAAATCTTATCATCATCCAGATTTAAAATCCGATAAGTCTCGCACAACGCATACAGACAAAATGCCGTCGGCGGAAAACCATGCTCCCACGGATAGTATTCATTAAACGACCCGTCACGCAACTGTATTTTAACTGCATAATCCAAAGTTGCCTTAGCCCATTCTCTCATCTTAGGATTTTGATAATAGGGACTATTCGGATACGACACAGACCATGCCAGTGCTACTGCCAACCCTGACTGTTGCAAAATTGCGGAAGCAAAATCCCTTGTTTTCAAGTGCCAATGATTTCTGTCACAACACCCGTAAGTCGGCGAATCCTCATCTCTGTCAATCTGAGATAAAACCAAGGGCAAATATTGTCTGATAAAAGGAAGATAAAGGCTCATTTCAATCTTTCAATTTCGTCTTTTTTAATCCGATAAAGAATATCTTCGGAAAGTTTTCTGTTATGAGAAATAATCTCTGCCAAAAAACCGATGGCAATCATCAAAATCCC
>JAFQJY010000113.1 GCA_017414845.1 Alphaproteobacteria bacterium
AGAACCTGATTCAAACCAACGGTCAAAAACATCACTGACACGACGCATCATTGTTTGACCGGACGGATCATCAGGATTCGGATAAACAACATCATCAATAAACGGTTTGTGTAAATCCGTTACGTCAAAGCCTGTCTTTTCCTTGATTTCCGCAACAGAACCGAAAACATCAATTCTCGGGAATGCCGGATTATCACTTTTCCAAACGGGAATAGGTGTTCCCCAGAAACGATTTCTTGAAATAGACCAATCTCTGGCTCCTTCTAACCATTTTCCGAAACGGCCGTTTTTAATATGTTCGGGAATCCAGTTGATTTGCTGATTTAGTTCAACCATTTCATTGTTAAAATCAGAAACTTTAACAAACCAACTTGTCATGGCTTTATACATAAGCGGTGTATCCGTTCTCCAACAGAAAGGATAACTGTGTGTAATTTGTTCTTTTTTGACGAGTTTTCGTGTTTCTTTCAGCCAGGAAATAACACGTTCGTTCGTATCAAAGACCTGCACACCCTCAAATTCCTTAACTTCGGAAGTAAAGCGTCCGGCTTCGTCAACAGGACAAACAATCGGGAAATTTTTATCATATTGACGGCAGATTTCAAAGTCATCCTGACCAAATCCGGGGGCAATGTGAACAATCCCCGTTCCGTCTTCCGTAGAAACAAAGTCACCGGCTAAAACTTTAAATGTTCCTTTTTCTTTAAGGTGCGCAAAATAAGGATACATCGGTTCATAAGAAAGACCAACGAGTTCCTCACCTTTGATAACGGCAACTTCCTGAGCATTAGCCAATTGCTGTTTATAGCGGGGTTTTAAGGCAGATGCCAAAATATATTGCTCATTACCTTCCTGCATAACCGAGTAGTCAATATCTTTACCGACGGCAATCATCAGATTGGATGAAAGTGTCCAGGGAGTCGTTGTCCAAACAAGTAAGTGTCTTCCGTCTTCCAGTTTAAACAGAACCGTTACGGCCGTATCCGTTTTATCCATGTATCCTTGATTGACTTCAAAGTTAGATAAAGGCGTTTCAGCCGCCCAAGAGTAAGGAAGAACACGATAATCTTCGTAAATTAAACCTTTATCATACAGTTCTTTGAAATTGTGAATAACGGATTCCATAAACGGCAAATCCATTGTTTTATAATCTTTTGAAAAATCCAACCATCTGCCGATTCGCTTAAACATATCCGTCCAAATACCGGCATATTTTAAGACATCTGCACGACAGAATTCATTGAATTTTCCGACGCCATAGTTTTCAATTTGTTTTCTTCCGGAAACCCCCAATTGTTTTTCGGCAGACATTTCAGCCGGCAATCCGTGACAATCCCAGCCAAGGCGTCTGTCAACGAAACGACCACGCATTGTCTGATATCGGGCAATAACGTCTTTAACATAAGAAATCATAATGTGTCCGTAGTGGGGCAGGCCGTTTGCAAACGGAGGGCCGTCATAGAAAACAAATTCTTCGGCATTTTTCCTGCGTTCCATAGACTTTTCAAAGATTTTATTTTCTTCCCAAAAGGCCAAGATATCTTTTTCTCTGGCAGGAACGTCGTGTTTTGAATCTAATTCAGGATAATATTTTTCAGTCATTTTTCTTCTTCTCTTTTTTAGTTTAATTTAAAATAATTTAGTGGAAATGGTGTTAAAAATAAAAAATCTCTGTGGCTTAGCCACAAATTCGTAAAGAAATAATGATATGTATTTGCTTTTTCATCATAGGTTCTTTATACCAGTCTTTTTTTAGACTTGCAAGTTAAAAAAGAGGCTTCCATCAATTTTTTTGTGTAATCATTTTGCGGGCGGAGCATCAGTTTTGAAGTTTTACCTGTTTCCATAACTTTCCCGTTTTGAAGAACAAGCAAGTCATCTGTCATTTTTCTCATGACATCCATATCGTGCGAAATGAAAATATAAGATAAATTTTTCTTTTCCTGTATTTCTTTCAGTAAAGACAGTATTAAATCACGATTATCGGCATCCAAGGCACTGGTCGGTTCATCTAAAATAAGAATTTCAGGCGATAAAATAAGCGCTCTTGCCAAAGCAACTCGTTGCCGTTCTCCACCGGAAAGTTGGTGTGGATAGAATAAGACATATTCTTTTTTCAGTCCGACAGAGGTAAGCATGTCCAAAACTTTTTGTGATATATCATCTTTTGTGTATGTTTTTTGAATAACCAATCCCTCTGATATAATCTGTCCGATAGTCATCCTGGGATTGAGAGAAGAAAAAGGGTCTTGAAACACCATTTGTATTTTGGGACGATAGGGCTGAAATTCCTTTTGAGAAAGGTGGGATATTTCCGTATTATTAAAGAAAATCCGTCCTGAAAAGGGTAAAAGACGTAATAAAGCATGGGCAAGTGTCGTCTTTCCTGAACCGCTTTCACCGATAATCCCGAGAGTTCTGCCCTTTTTCAGTTCAAATGAAACATCAAAAAGAACTTGTTTTTTTCCATAGGAAAGACAAATATCTTTGCCCGATAGAATGTTTGTCGTATCCGCTCGTGATGAGGAAACGCTTTCTTGCGATAATCTATAATCTTTTCCAATGGCAAGGTGACCTTTTTCCATTTGATAAAATCTATCGGCAATATAAGAAACAACTTTTCGGTCGTGAGAAATAAATAAAATTGCCAAATTTCGCTCTTTTTGAAGTCGCTTCAATAAATCCAGAATCTGCTTTTGGATAGTCACATCCAAGGCCGTCGTGGGCTCATCAGCAATAAGAAGTTTCGGATTGCCGGCCAGTGCCATGGCAATCATAACACGTTGTCGTTCACCGCCGGAAAGTTCGTGCGGATATGATTTGAGACGTTCTTCAGGATTTTTAAGTCCGACCTCATTTAAAAGAGAGATAACTTTTTCTTTTCCGCCTTTTTCTCCGTGCAAAAGGAAAACTTCGTTGATTTGTCGGTAGATTGTATGAAGCGGATTAAGACTTGTCATAGGAG
>JAFQJY010000114.1 GCA_017414845.1 Alphaproteobacteria bacterium
AAGAGATTTTTACGAACTACATCCCCGGACTTGAAAATGCCGAATTTGCTCGTTTAGGGGGTGTTCATAGAAATACTTTTGTGCTCGGACCGAAAGTACTGGATGAAAAATTGCGCTTAAAAGCCTATCCCAGTGTCAGACTTGCCGGTCAGGTTTCCGGTTGTGAGGGATATATAGAAAGTGCCACGATGGGACTTTTATGCGCTGTTTTCTGCGCATTTCCGGAAATTCCTTTACCACCTGCTGAAACAGCCATGGGCGCTCTTTTAAGACATGTGACACAAGGAAATCCGGAAACTTATCAACCCTCAAATGTGACATTTGCCCTTTTCCCACCGATACGGGACGGAAAGAAAAAAGACAGAAAAAATCTTTACAGTCAACGTGCCAAAGAAAGTTTTGATAATTGGAAAAAAGAATACTTTTCTTAAAAAACATTTGACAAATAAAGATTTTCGTGGCAGAGTTTCTCAATATGTCAATACTATAAGGAGTTATAAAAAAATGAAAAAATCAGACTTAATTGATAAAGTAGCATTAGCGCATCCTCATTTATACCACATTGATGCCGAACGAATTGTCAATACGATTTTTGATGAAATTTCCACATCTTTGGCTGCCGGGAAACGTGTTGAACTTCGTGGTTTCGGGGCTTTCTCCGTTCGTAAACGTGATGCCAGAAAAGCGCGTAATCCTAAGACAGGCGAAGTCCTGATGACCGAAGAAAAGTTCGTCCCGTTCTTTAAAGGCGGTCGTATTTTGAAAGACAGACTGAATAAAAAATAATTATCTACGGAGATAAAAATGAACTGGCTGACCAACTATGTGCGCCCCAAAATAGAAAAACTCGTCCCGCAAAAAGACTATCCGGACGATTTGTGGACGTCGTGTCATAAATGCAGTAAGATGCTGTTTCATAAAGAGTTTGAGGAAAACCATCAGGTTTGTCCTAACTGTGGTCACCATTTCAGATTACCGCCTCTTAAACGATTGGAAATGATGTTTGATAACGGCGAATTTTCTGTTCTGCAATTACCGCAAACAAAAACGGATCCGCTCAATTTTACGGACATCAAAAAATATTCGGAACGAATTAAATCGGCTGTCAAAAAAACGAAACAGCAGGATGCCGTTATCGTTGCACATGGAACAATGGGCGGTTTTCCCGTTGTCACAGCCGTCTTTAATTTTGATTTTATGGGCGGTTCTATGGGAACAGCAGTCGGAGAGGCTATTTTAACGGCCTCTAATCTGGCGATTTTACAAGAGGCATCACTGGTCGTCATTCCCTGTTCAGGGGGCGCAAGAATGCAAGAAGGAATGCTCTCATTGATGCAAATGCCCAGAACGGTTTTGGCTGTCAAACAACTCAGGGAAAAACATCGTCCCTATATTACGGTTTTGACGAACCCGACAGCCGGCGGTGTTACGGCTTCTTTTGCTATGCTTGGTGATGTTGCACTCGCAGAACCGGACGCGGTTATCTGTTTTGCCGGTGCCCGTGTGATTGAACAAACCATTCACGAAAAACTGCCCGAAGGATTCCAAAAATCCGAATTTTTACTGAAACACGGTATGTTGGATATGGTCGTAGAAAGAAATGATATGCGTGATAAAATCATCACCATCATTGATTTGCTGACATCCGGCAAACGGATTTAAAATAAATTTCCTATCTTTTAAAAGCCCTCTGAAATCAGAGGGCGTTTTAAAACAAATTAGATGTTTTTATACCATTCTGTCTAAAAAGTTTTTTCCTTGACACGTAAAAAAAGTTTAAACCAGAACTCTAGATTACGCCAAAATCACCAATCTACACAACGTCCTAAACACTCTTTTAAACGATCCCATAATAAATTAGTGTCCCTACCAAGGCTCCCTGTACAACTCCCTTCTTTAGCGGGCAGTGCTCCCCCTCGAGGGGGATAATCTTCTGTTTCAGGACTACAAGTATCCCCTTTAAACGTAACAATTGCCTCTGGATCTTTTGCTGTTTTAGGATCACCTACCCCCTCAGAAACACGGACACATGCTGTTCCTTTACGATAACCACCATCGTATGATACATGTACATCACAGTATTCTGTAGAAGAAACATAATAATCATTTCTAATAAATGCTTCCTCACCGCTGACTTCATATATCCATAGAGACGAACCGCTATGTGCGCAATAATACGAACCATTTTGTACAATAGAATAACTATTAACAGTTGGCTGAGTGTGATCTTCTTTGAGCCAATAATCGCTACTTGTATACCCACCACAACAAACCCCATCAACGGCACCGGCTAACACATAATTCTTATCACTCCATATTTCCTCGTCCCTCCAATTACAATGCGCATCTGAACACCTTGAACAACAAACCTTTCCCATCTGTTTATCTCCCACATAATTAGGAACTAAAACTCTTGTACAAACTGCAACTTCTCCCTTATATCCATAATCATCATTATTACGGCATCCGAAATTCTCATCTTCATACGAACCACCACAACATTCACCATCAACAGCCCCCTCCATTCCCGATGGACAGCAGGTTTTACAAACACCCAATTCTTTATAATCATCCACTTCCGTTTCGCCATCCGGACAGCTGTCTATAACAGGGCAACAGATATACCCCTGATTATCATATCTTCCGCCTAATTCTCCATCACAACAACCCGCTTTTTCGCCATCCCAATAAGCAACTTCTCCTTCCTTACAACAGATTTGCTTTATCTCCTCTGTTTCCGGAACTCCTTGAATAACAGACGGCACCGTTTCTTGGGTACAACAATCGTACTCTGCAACCTGCACCCCCTTCGGTTGATAGGCTATCCCGTTACAGCACTGAACAGAACTTCCGTTCCAATACGCAGTTCCCAGTTTCTTTTCGGTTCCGTTTTCGCTTTCCTCTTCATAATATCCGCAACAGGCCTCTTCGCCGTTCGGAGCGCCTAAAACCGACACCACACCATGTGTTCTTTCCTCTTTCGGTGCTTTTGTTCCATGACAGCAACCGTATGTCCCGTTGCCCGCATCATCGGTCCCCGTCTTATAGGCCGTCCCCTCACAACACTGGGCTGAACTCCCGTTCCAATATGCCGTCGCACGATAGACC